>JAGNNA010000504.1 GCA_017990895.1 Reyranella sp. | reverse complement strand
GCTTCGACCACAGGTCGAATCCTTCGATCCGTCGAGCGAGATCGCAGCCGTGCCGGCGCGTGCGGCGCGACAATCAAGGTGAGAGAGCAGCGTCAATCAGGGTGAGAACTTGCCGGGGGTGGCGGGTCGAAGGGAGGGCGTAGCCCGACCGGAGGCCTGCCACCCCCGGCGGCGCGTTTGAAGACCCGTCTGGCGGTCGAGCAGGACGGTGCCAAGCTACTGATTCGTCTCGTCATCGAGGGATCAGCGCTTGCCCGGCCTCCACATCACCGACCACCAGATGAGGCTGTATATGAGTTCCCGATCAACCCACGACACCACCGTTTCCGCCGCCAAGGCCGGCTTCTCGACGGCGACCGGCTACCGGATCGAGGCCGATCCTCGCCTGCCGTCGCAGAAGAGGGCGCCGCGCGGCCGTCGTCGGCCCGACCCGCTCGCCGAGGTCTGGGACGCCGAGGTCGTGCCGATGCTGAAGGCGGCGCCCGGTTTGCGCGCCATCGCCGTTTTGGCGGAGATCCGGCGGCGTCATCCCGAGATCGGGCCCGGCGTTCGCCGCACGCTGGAAAGGCGCATTCGGACATGGCGGGCGCTGGCGGGACCGGAGCAGGACGTGATGTTCCGGCAGGAGCATCCGCCCGGCCGTCTCGGCCTGTCCGACTTCACCGACACGAGCGAACTCGGCATCACGGTCGCCGGGCTCGTGCTGGAGCATCGCCTCTATCACTTCCGACTGGCGTTCTCCGGCTTCGCGCATGCCCATGTGGTGCTCGGCGGCGAGAGCTTCGTCGCGCTGGCCGAGGGGTTGCAGAATGCGCTGTGGGCGCTCGGCGGGGTACCGCAGGAACACCGCAGCGATAGCTTGTCGGCAGCGTTCCGCAATCTGGATGTGGAAGCCCAGGAGGACCTGACGCAGCGTTACCAGGGCCTCATGCGCCACTACGACATGACGCCGTCCCGCAACAACCCGGGCGTCGCCCACGAGAACGGCTCGATCGAAAGTCCGCATGGCCACCTGAAGCGGGCGCTGGAGGACGCCCTACTGCTGCGTGGCTGCCGGAACTTCGACGATCTCGATGCCTACCGCTGCTTTATCGACGAGATCATTGGCCGGCAGAACGCCAACAACCGCAAGCGGATCGAGCTGGAACGGCAACATCTCGCGGCGCTGCCGAAGCGGCGCACGGCGGACTTCGAGGAGAAGGTCGTGACCGTCACGTCGTCGGGCGGTTTCATCCTGCGTCGGGTGTTCTACACCGCGCCATCGCGGCTGATCGGCCATTGCCTGCGCGTTCATCTCTATGACGATCGGCTTGACTGCTTCCTCGGCGCAACGCCGATGATGACGCTGCGGCGCGGGCGGCAGCCATCGCCCGACAAGAACGGTCACGTCGTCGATTATCGGCACGTCATCCACGCACTGCGCAAGAAACCGATGGCGCTGAATAATCTTGTCTATCGCGACCAGTTGTTTCCGCGCCCGGCCTACCGCAAAGCGTTCGAGGTCATGTGCGCCGAGCTGGGTGACAAGCGGGCCTGCAAGGTGACGGTCGAGCTGTTGGCGCTGGCGCACGAGCGCGCCTGCGAGGCCGCGTTGGCGCAGGCTATCGATGCCGATCTCGACGCCGGCCGGTTGCCGGATCTGGTGGCGCTCAGCGAGCGGTTCGGGCCGAGCCTGGCCTCGGTGCCGGCAATCGAGGTGAAGCTGGCTCCGCTCAGTATCTACGACGAGCTGGCGGCAGTCATCCCAATGGCGTGCCTTCGACACGACGTCGTTGCCCCGACCTCCAACCTGGAGATCGCGGCATGACCAGCAAACCCACCATTGACGCCGCGCGCGTCGAACTGCTGCTGAACGATCTGCGCCTGCCCGGCATCAAGCTGATGTGGGCGAAACTCGCCGAACAATCCGACAAGGAGGGCTGGCCGGCGGCCCGCTTCCTCGCAGCGCTGGCCGAGCACGAGATGGTCGATCGAGGCCGGCGGCGCATGGAACGTCATCTCGCTGAGGCGCGGTTGCCGGCCGGCAAGACGCTGGCCACGTTCGACTTCGAAAGCGTGCCGATGGTCTCGAAGGCGCAGGTGATGGCGCTGGCCTCAGGCGACCAATGGCTGGCGAAGGGCGCCAATATCCTGCTGTTCGGCCCGCCCGGCGGCGGCAAGAGCCATCTATCGTCGGCCCTTGGCCTCGCGCTGATCGAGAATGGCCGGCGCGTATTCTTCGCCCGCACGACCGATCTTGTGCAGCGGCTCCAGATCGCGCGGCGCGAACTGTCGCTCGAAAGCGCCATCGCCAAGCTCGACCGCTACGACCTGCTGATCCTCGACGATCTCGCCTACGTCACCAAGGATCAGGCCGAGACCAGCGTGCTGTTCGAGTTGATTGCCGCTCGTTACGAACGGCGATCCATGCTGATCACCGCCAACCAGCCGTTCGGCGAGTGGGGCAAGATCTTCCCCGACCAGGCCATGACGCTCGCGGCGATCGACCGGCTCGTCCACCACGCCACCATCCTGGAGATGAACGTCGAGAGCTACCGGCGGCGTGAAGCCCTGGACCGCAAGCGCGGACGCGGCCGGCCGGCGACGCACGCGACAATCAAGAAAACCGAGAAGCCCGACCCAGATTGACGCTCGGCGACAATCAAGCCGCTTGCCAACACAACGGCCAGCGTCAATCATCACCCCGCTCGGCCGCTTCTTCTCATCCAGATTGTCGCGCCGTTCTCATCCAGATTGTCGCGCCATACACGCGGACGACGTGGGATCGTCCCCGTCTTTCATCTCGGCGGCGTCACGCTCGAACTCGATCTCCTTGTAGAAGACCACAAGCGAGGCATTCTCGCCCTTGCGTACCTGGCATCCAGCTTCCTGGAACTGCTTGTAGGTTCCCCAGACAGGCGTCGCGTAGCCTCTGAGCTGCGCTTCGACCCACAGCGACACCACGTTGATGCCGCGATAGGGCTTCTTCGACTGGATGTTGGTCGGTCGTGTGATCGAACCGGCCGGACGGTGCCAGGGCAGCTTGAACTCGCCCGCCCCCTTCTCGATCGCCTCTATGATTCGGTTGGTGATTTCCTCGTGAACGTCGATCCTCTTTGCCATGTCCGTGACCCTTGGCCATGCCGGCGCACGACTGTCCGTGCTGCCTTCAGCGGCCAAGGCGCAAAGCGGGCTCTGTGTCGGCGCCGC
>JAGNNA010000141.1 GCA_017990895.1 Reyranella sp. | reverse complement strand
CTCCATCTGCTCAGTGAGGGCCAGCTCGCCGATATCGTTCACGGCGGCACAAGGCACGCCGGCCTTCTCCATCAGTTCGAGCCATTCGGCGCGTGGCTTCGCCTTCAGCGCCTCGGCGATCATCGGCAGCAGCTCGGTCTTGTGCGCGACCCGCTGCGCGCTCTTGGCGAACTTGGGATCGGTGGCCCACTCGTCGCGACCCAGAACCTTGGCGCAGCGCGCCCACAGGCGGTCATTGCCCGGTGCCAGGCAGATCGGATGGTCGGCCGTGTCGAAGGTCTGGTAGGGCACGATCACCGGACTGCCGGTGCCGTGCCGCTTGGAGACGGTGCCGTTGGCGATATAGCCGTTCACCTGGCCTTCGACCCAGTGCACGGCCGAGTCGAACAGCGACGTGTCGACCAGGCAGCCCTTGCCGGTCTTGTCGCGCAGCCTGAGCGCTGCCAGCGCGCCGATGGTGCAGAACATGCCGGTCGCCTTGTCGTTGATCGAGGCGCCGCAGAAGGTCGGCGGATCCTCCGGCCGGCCGGTCACGCTCATCATGCCGCCATAGGCTTGCAGCAGCGGATCGAAGGCCGGCTTCATGCGCAGCGGGCCCTGGTAGCCGAAGGCCCAGATCGAGCAGTAGATGAGTCGCGGATGGCGCGCGAGCATCGTCTCTGGGCCGATGCCGACCTCGTCGACCACACCGGGTCGCAGGTTCTGGATCAGGATGTCGGCCGTCTCGCAAAGCTTGTGCAGCTTGTCGACATCTTCCGCGAGCTTCAGGTCGAGCACGACCGAACGCTTGTTGCGGTTCTGCGAGTAGAAGTAGAGCGAGGTCTTGCCGTCGGGGCCGAACGGAGGGCCCCAGATGCGGGCGTCGTCGCCGCCGTCGGGCTTCTCGATCTTGATGACATCGGCGCCCATGTCGGCCAGCAGCACGCCGGCCAGCGGACCGGCCAGCGCCTGGCCCACTTCGATGACGCGAACTCCCTCGAGCGGTAGTGTCACTTGCAATCCTCTTCCCGAGCCTGGCGGCCTGCGTTTGTCGCCGGCATCCTAGCCGCCGGCGACCGTCGCACGCTACTTTCAGGGGCTCGCGAAGCGGAACCGGTTACTCGACGAAGGCCTTTTCGACGACGAACTCGCCCGGGGTGGTGGTGCTGCCCTCGGTGAGACCCATGCCTTCGAGCAGGGCACGGATGTCGGCCAGCATCTGGACGGAGCCGCAGAGCATGAAGCGGTCGTTCTCGTGCGACATCGGCGGCAGGCCGATATCGTTCGCCAGGGTGCCGTTCTCGATCAGGTGCGAGATGCGGCCGCGATACTTGAACGGCTCGCGGGTGACGGTCGGGTAGTAGACCAGCTTGTCGCGCACCATGTCGCCCAGGATCTCGTCGGCCGGCAGCTCATCGGCCAGCGCCGAGCGGTAGGCAAGATCGCGGACATGGCGGCAGCCATGGACCAGGACGACCTTCTCGAAGCGTTCATAGACCTCCGGGTCGCGGACGAGCGACAGGAAGGGGGCGAGGCCGGTGCCGGTGCCCAGCAGGTACAGGTTGTGCCCGGGCGTGAGGCTGTCGAGCAGCAGCGTGCCGACGGCCTTGGCGCCGACCAGCACGGGATCGCCCGGTGCCAGGTTCTTCAGGTGCGAGGTGAGCTTGCCGTCGGGAACCTTGATGGAGAAGAACTCCAGCTCGTCCACGTAATGCGGGCTGGCGATGGAGTAGGCGCGGAGTACCGGCTTGCCCTCGAGCTTGAGGCCGATCATCGTGAACTGGCCGCTGGCGAAACGGAAACCCTTGTCGCGGGTCGTCCGGAAGCTGAACAACTCGTCGGTCCAGTGATGCACCGACAATACGGTCTCGTTTCTCAACGCGCTCACGCAAACGCTCCTACGCAACGGGTCCCGGCGGAAGCCGACACGAGTGGATATAGTGCAGTGCAGCATAATATTCCATATTTGCAAATAAGTCGCACTAGCAAAATTGTCGCGTACCCGGGGACGTTTGCAGAAGAATTTTCCCGCAAGGCTGCAGGTGAGGGGTGTTTCTTCGGCGTCCTATACTTGAACAAGCTGGGTAATCGAGGAGCCGTGCAATGAAGATGCTTGTCGCGCTGCTGGGACTTGCCTTGGCGTTCAGCCCTCCGGCGGCGCGCGCAGCGGAACCGGTCGACATGCTGCTCGTGCTGGCCGCCGACGTCTCGCGCAGCGTGACCGATCCCAAGTTCAGGCTTCAGCGCGAAGGTGCTGCCGCGGCCATCACCCATCCCGACGTGGTGAGGGCCATCACGTCGGGCCCGCACCGGCGAATCGCCGTATGCTTCATCGAATGGGCGTCCGCCAGCATGCAAAAGGTGGTCATCGACTGGATGGTGATCGGCGACGGTGCGTCAGCGCGCAATTTCGGCGACCGGCTGATCGAGACGCCGCGTTCCTTTGCCGGCAGCACCTCGATCAGCGCCGCCATCGACTTCGCCGTCGGACAATTGGAGCGTGCGCCTTTCGTTTCGGACCGGAGGGTCATCGACGTGTCGGGTGATGGCAACAACATCGGCGGCCGCCCGATCACCGACGCGCGCGACGATGCGGTGGCGAAGAACGTCGTCATCAACGCGCTGGTGATCCTGACCCCGATCGAGGAGGCGTTCCGGCCCGAGCACACCAACCCGCCGGGCGGGCTCGAGAAGTACTTCCGGGAGAACGTGATCGGCGGCCCCGGCGCCTTCACGATCGTCGCCGAGAACCATGGAGCGTTCGGTCGTTCCCTGACGAAGAAGCTGATCCAGGAGATCGCTGGCTTTCCGCGCAACGACCTGGCGGCCGGGGACTGACTACTCCGCGGTCGCGCCCGAGGCCTTGATGATGGGCAGCCACACCGCCTGGTCGTCCTCGATCAGCTTGCGGGCGGCGGCGGGCGTGTCGGGCGGCAGGACCTCGAAGCCCTGGACCAGGAGCTTCTCCTTCACCTCCGGCATCCGGGCGATGCGGCCGATCTCGGCATTGAGGCGGGCCACGATCGGCGCGGGCGTTCCGGCGGGCACCGCGAAGCCTAGCCAGGTGGCGACCACGTAGTCCGGGATGCCCGTCTCCATCATGGTCGGCACGTCCGGCAGGATTACCGAACGATCCTTCGTGGTGACGGCCAGCGCCTTCAGCTTGCCGGCCTTGATCTGGCTCACCACCGTGGGCGCATTGAAGAAGCCCGTGGTGACCTCGCCATTGATCACGGCGAGCACCGCGGCGGGCGCGCCGCGATAGGGCACGTGCTGCAGCTTGACGCCGGTGCGTTGCTCCAGGATGACGCCGGACATGTGCAGGCTGCTGCCGACGCCGCTCGATCCGTAGGTGAGTTCGCCCGGCTTGGCGCGCGCCTGCGCGATCACGTCGGCGACGGTGTTGGCCGGATTGGCGGTCGAGACGACCATGACGTTGGTCAGGATGCCGGTCGTCGACACCGGTATGAAATCCTTCAGGGGATCGTAGCCCGGCGCCTTGTAGAGACCCATGTTGAAGACCGTCGCGCCCTGCGAGGTGAGCAACAGCGTGTAGCCGTCGGCGGGCGCCCGGGCGCCCTCGGCGGTGCCCAGCAGGCCGCCGGCGCCACCCTTGTTGTCGATCACGACCGGCTGACCCAGCGCCTTCGCGAGCTGCTCGCCGAAGGTCCGGCCGACCGTGTCGGCGCCGGAGCCCGCGGCGAACGGGATGATCATCCGGATCGAGCGCTCCGGCCAGTCGGCGGCCAGGGCATTGCCGGTCGCGAGCGTTGGTGATGCAAGCAGCAGTGCGCCCGTCAGGGCGTGTCGGCGCGTCAGCCGGCTCGGCGATCTCATCTCGGCTCCTCCCGGGAGTGTCGTGAGGGGCGGCGTTGCTCGCAGCCTCCGTTGGTCTGGACAGTACTCGCGGGGCACCCGTGCTGTCAGGCCCGATCGCACGAAAGCCGCGCAACGAGGCGCGGCTTCCGGCAGTTCTGGGGCTTTCGCCGTGTCGGCTATTTGTCGAGCCAGACGTCCTCGAAGCGCGAGCCGTTGTAGAGGCTGTTCACCATCGGGCGGAAACCCTTCACATGGGGGTGCCAGCAGCTTCCCGAGGCGTTCCACATGATGATCGGGCGGAAGCCTTCCTCGAGGATCTGCTTGTCGATCTCCCAGACGAGCTTCTTGCGCTTCTCGATGTCGCGCTCGGCCGACTGGATCGGGAAGAGCTTCTCGATCTCGGGGTTGCAGTAGCCGACATAGTTGCGCTCCGACTTGCAAGCATAGTGCTCGAAGTAGGTCTGGTCGGGATCGTCGACGCCGTTGCCGGTCGTGTTGAGGCCGATCGAGTAGTCCTTGCGCGCGACCTTGTTGAACCACAATGCCGTGTCCACGAGGTCGAGTTCGCCGTCGATGTAGATCTCCTTGAGCTGGTCGATCAGGATGACGGCCGGGTCGCGATAGAGCAGGTGGTTGCGGGTCGAGACCTTGAGCTTCAGCCGGTTGTCGGGCCCGTAGCCCAGCTTCTTCATGATCGCCTGCGCCTCGGCGCGGTTCTTGGCGACATCGGGCCCGTAGCCCTGGACCTTGTCGAACAACTCCTTCGGCATGCCCCAGACGCCGCCGGGCGCCGGTTCCATGACGCCGCCGGCCTCGCCGTGACCCTGGGCCAGGATGTCGATGAACGACTTGCGGTCGATGGTGAGCAGCATCGCGCGACGGATGTCGGCATTGTCGAACGGCGGCGCCGCGCTGTTCACGATCAGGTTGGTGTTGTTGTTCATCGGCGCGATCTCGCAGACGGCGTCGGCGGCCTGCGCCTTGATGTCCTTGAGCAGCGGGATGGTGACGGCGTAGGGCGCCGTCATGTCGTAGCGGCCCGACACGAAGCCCAGCATGGCGGTGCCGCGGGCCGGCACGATCGGTATCTCGATGCCGTCGAGATAGGGCTTGCCCTTCTTGAAGTAGTCGGGATTGCGGACGAGCTTGACGATTTCCTTTTGCTTGAATTCGCCGAGCTTGAAGGGACCGGTGCCGATCGGCTTGGTGCGCATCTGCGCCGTCGGGACGTGGCAGGAATAGACGGGGCTGTAGCCCGAGGCGAGCAGGATCAGCATCGAGGGCTGCGGCTGGCCGAGATGGAAGGTCACCTCGCGGTCGCCGTTAGTCGTCACCTCCTTGAGGTTCCAGTACCAGGAGGTGCGCGGATTCTTGCGCAGCTTCTGGGTCTCGCTCTTGCCCGTCAGCATGTCCCAGGTGCACTTCACGTCGGCCGAGGTGAAGGGCTTGCCGTCGTGCCATTTGGCATTGCCGACCAGCTTGAAGGTCAGCTTCTTGCCGTCCTCGCTCCAGGACCAGCTCTCGGCCAGATCCGGACGGATCGTTTCGAGGCTGTTCTGCGGGATCTGCTGATCGAAGACGACGAGGTTGTTGTAGATCCCCATGAAGGGGACGACCGTCGAGGTCGTCGCTTCCTCATGGATCGAGGTGCTCGGCGGATTGTCCGCGATATACATCTTGAGGGTGCCGCCACTCTTCTGCGCGAGCGCCGGTCCGGCCGCCAGGCCGAGCGCCGCCACGACACCGAGGAATCCGATCGATAACCGCATGAATACAATCCTCCCAAACCCAATTGCAGAGAGGATGGCGTGGTGGGGCTGCCGCGTCGAGAGCGCCCGTCCGGCTAGCGGATTGTCCTATCGGATCATGGCACGCAGTTTCGACGACATCAGGTCGGCGGCGAGCACGAGGATCAGGATCACGATGACGCAGGCTGCGGTGTCCTCGTAGGCGAACAGTTTCATCGAGCTGATCAGTTCGAAGCCGATGCCGCCAGCACCGACCATGCCCAGTACCGTCGACACGCGGATGTTGGCTTCGAATCGATAGAGTACGACGCCGATCCAGGCGGGCAGCACTTGCGGCAGCACGCCGAACACGATGCGCTGCAGGGTGCCTGCGCCGGCCGCGCGCAGCGCATCGAGCGGACCCTCGTCGATCTCCTCGATCGCCTCGGCGAAGAACTTGCCCAGCATGCCGGCGCCATGCAGTGCGATGGCGAGCACGCCGGCAAAGGGGCCGAGGCCGACCGCGGCGACGAAGATCAGCGCCAGGATGATCTCGTTGATGCCGCGCATCACGTTCAGGACCTGACGCAACCCGTGGAACACCCAGGCATAGGGTGAGAGGTTGCGCGCCGCGAAGAAGCAGACCGGCAGCGCCAGCACGATGCCGAGGAGGGTGCCCCACAACGCGATCTGCACGGTCTCGATGGCGGGCTGCACCAGCTTCTGCATGAAGGCGAAGTTGGGCGGCAGCATGCGGCCGATGAAGTCGCCGATCCACGGCAGGCCGTCGATGAAGCCGGAGATGCTGAGGCGCGTGCCGACGGCCGACCACCAGAGGGCCGCGACCGTGAGGCCACCGATCGGAACCATGATCCACCAGCCGAGCGGACCGCGCGGCTTGTTGACGACGAATTGCAGGGACATCGCTAGGCCCTCTCTTCCACAGAGGCGGCGAGCGCAATCTCGGCTTCCGCCGCGGCGCGCCGTCGCTCGGTGAGCCGCTGCGCGGCATCGAGCACGTTGGGGTCGTCGAGACCGGGATAGATGCTGCGGATGACGTCACCGCTCACGCCGGCCGGCGGCCCGTCATAGACGACGCGGCCGGCCGACAGGCCCACGACCCTCTCGGCGAACTCCAGCGCATAGTCGATCTGGTGGAGATTGCAGAGGACGGCGATGTTCGATTCCTTGCAGCTCCTCTTCAGGTAATTGAGCACGGTGCGCGAGGTCTTGGGATCGAGGCTGGCCACCGGCTCGTCGGCCAGCATGAACTTGGGCTGCTGTGCCAGCGCCCGGGCGATGCCGACGCGCTGCTGCTCGCCGCCCGACAGCGCGTCCGCGCGATTGCGCGCCTTGTGGGACATCGCGACCTGCTCGAGGCAATGCAGCGCGATCTTCACGTCGGCCTCGGGAAAGAGCTGCAGGCTGCTGAGGATCGGCGAGAGATCGGCCATGCGGCCGACCAGCACGTTCTTCAGCACGCTGAGGCGTTTCACCAGATTGTGCTGCTGGAAGATCATGGCGACGTTGCGCCGGAGCAGGCGCAGGTCGCGGCGGTTGGACGACAGCGACGTGCCGTCGACCACGATATCGCCGGCCGTCGGCTCGATCAGACGGTTGATGCAGCGCAGCAGGGTCGACTTGCCGGCACCCGACGGTCCCAGCACGACGACGAACTCGCCGGACCGGATCGAGAGGCTGACATCCTGCAGCGCCTGGTGCTCGCCATAGGATTTGGCGAGGCCGCGGATTTCGATCATCGGTCGATCTCCCTGAAAGCAGCTGTGGGGCTACTTCTGCTTCTTGAGGTCGATGTTCGCGAGCTTCGCGGTCTCGCGAACGACGTCGTAGGCCTGATCGTTGGTTTCCTTGAAGCCGTTCAGCTTGCCCTGGTCGGACCAATTCAGGTCCTTGATCGACAGGAACGCGGCCTTCACTTTGGCTTTGGCTTCGGGCGACAGGTCCTTGCGCCAGACCATCGGCGATTCCGGGATCGGCGGCGATTCCCAGACGACCTGGATCTGGTCGGCCTTGATGTGGCCCTTTGCGATGGCGGCATCGAGGATGCGATCGGCGATGGTCGCGGCATCGACCTTGCCGTTGGCCACGGCCAGCGCATTGGCGTCGTGCGCACCGGTGAAGATCACGGTCTTGAAGTCGCGCTTGGGCTCGATGCCGGCCTTGAGCAGGCCCGCCAGCGGGAAGGCGTAGCCCGAGGTCGAGGCGGGATCGACGAAGGCGAAGTTCTTGCCCTTGAGATCTGCGAGCGTTTTGATGCCGCTCGATTTCAGGGCGATGATTTTGGAGTGATAGTAGGTGCGGCCAGCTTTGGCGGTCTCGGCGATGGCGAAGGCCTCGACCGGCGTCACGGTGGTGGCAAGCACGTAGGAGAAAGGTCCGAGGTAGGCGATGTCGAGGTGCTTGGCGCGCAGTGCCTCGATGACGCCGTTGTAATCGGTTGCCACGAAGCCCTGGACCTTCATCCCGGAGTTCTTCTCGACGGCGTCGAGGATGTCCTTGCTCTGCGCGAGCATCGCGCGCGAATCCTCGGAGGGAATGAGGCCGACCTTGAGGACCTGCTGGGCTTGGGCGTGAGCCGCGCCCCAGGTGCCGATGGTTCCGCCCGCCAGCAGCGAGCCCGCAGTCAAAAGCCCGAAATCGCGACGCGTCATCCTTGTCATTGTTGTTTCCTCCTTGTTTTCTTTTCTTTGACTAAGCGGCCATTTCGGCCAACAGCGCCTCCCGGCGTCCGATGAAGTTGCGTCCGCGGTCACCCGCCAGCGCGTCGTCGACCAGGCGTGCCCAGTCGTGGGCGGCGATGCCGTGTGCGGTGGCATCGGGCGAGATGCCGAGTTTCTTCAGGAAGGATTCGAGGCGCGCAGCGCCTGCGACCAGCTCGTTGCCGAAGATGCGCCGCAGCGAAGCGTCACAGGCCGCGTCGCAGCCGGCAACGGCGCGCATCACCATCGGCAGGCTGAACGAGCAGGCGATGCCGTGCGGGACGCCGTGATGCAGAGTCAGGTGATAGGACAGTGAATGGGCGAGCGCGGTGCGCGTATTGGAGAAGGCGAGGCCCGCGAACAGGCTGGCGCGCGCCAGCCGCGTGCGCAGCGCCTCGTTGGGCAGGTCGTCGGCCAGCAGCGGCAGGGCCTCGATCACCTCGCGCGCGGCAACCTCGGCCAGCGAGCTCGACACCGGGTTGGCGTTGACGTTCCAGATGCTCTCCAGCGCGTGGCTCAGCGCATCGAGGCCGGTGCTGATCGTGATGGCGCGCGGCAGGCCGAGTGTCAGCAGCGGATCGACCAGCGCCGCTTCGGGGTAGAGAGTCTCGCGGGCCAGCGAGTATTTCTTCATTGCCTGCGTGTCCCAGACCGTGGCCCAGGAGGTGACCTCGCTGCCGGTGCCGGCGGTCGTGGGAATGGCGATGATCGGCGTGCGGCCGAGCGAGTCGCCGTTCTTGCCGGTCTCCAGGTGGCAGCGCACCGTCTCGAAGTCGCCCCTGGCGGCGGCCAGCACCTTGGCGGCGTCCATCACCGAACCGCCGCCCAGCGCCACGATGGCTTCGACGGGGCGCGATGCGGTCGCGTAAGTCCGGCAGGATTCGGTGAGGCCGACGAAATCGGGATTGGGGCCGATGTTGCTCACATTCACGGCCGGCGCGCCCGCCTGCGCGACGACGCGGCGGGTCAGGTCGGCGAAGACGCCGCCGCCGTTGGCGTCGTCGTAGGTGACGAGGCAGTAGGCCCGGCCGGCCAGCACCCTGCCCAGCGTCTCGAACACACCGGCGCCGAACTTCACGTCGACCGGATTACGGTAGCGCCACATCCGCGCATCACTCCCATGGCTCGCTGGCTTTGCCTTGCCGGCTTTTGACAATCCTCCGGCCGCTCTTCACATTTATCCAATTCAAACATTCCGAAACTCACATTGAGAAAATCAATATGAGGCATACCCAGCTCCGTTCTTTCCATGCCGTGGCACAGCGTCTGAGCTTCACCGCCGCGGCGCGCGAACTCGGAGTCAGCCAGCCCACCATCACCACGCAGGTGAAGTCGCTGGAGGAGGAATTCGGGGTCGAGCTGTTCGTGCGACGCGGCCGCCGCATCGAACTCACCGAGACCGGCGGCGGTCTGCTGGACATCACGCGCCGCCTGTTCGCGGATGAAAAGGAGGCGGCCGACTATCTCAACGAGACGAGGGGTCTCAAGACCGGCCATCTGCGGGTCGGCGCCGTCGGCCCCTATCACGTGACCGACATGCTGGCGGCGTTCAACGCGCGCCATCCCGGCCTTTACGTGTCGGTCACCGTCGGTAATTCACGCGACACGTTGCGCGATCTGTTGGATTACCAGACCGACGTCGCGGTGCTGGCGCATGTCGATCCCGATCCGCGGCTGGTGGCCATTCCCTATCGCCGCCACCGGGTCATCGCCTTCTGTCCCGCCGACCATCCCTTCGCGCAGCGGCGCAGCATCCGCCTCCGCGACATGGAGGGGCAGCGGCTGGTCGTGCGCGAGGCGGGGTCGACGACGCGCCGCGCCTTCGACCAGGCGATGCGCGACGCCAACGTCAGGCCCAGGGTCGTCATGGAAATCGGCAGCCGCGAATCGATCCGCGAGGCGGTGGCCAAGGGGATCGGCATGGGCGTGGTCTCCGAGGCGGAGTTCATTCCCGATCCGCGCATCCGCTCCCTGCCGATCGCCGATGCCGAGATCTATACCTATGCCCACGTCGTACACCTGAAGGAACGGCAGAAAGCGCGCCTCGTGCACGCATTCCTTCAGGTGCTCGCCGGCCTGCTGCCGGTCAGTTCGCCATCCAGCCGCCGTCGACCATCAAGTTCTCGCCGGTGATAGCGACGGTCCTGCTGCCCTAGCCGCGTCGCACGCTGGCACCGCCATCGACCGGCAGGGTCACGCCGGTGATGAAGCTCGCCTCGTCGGAGGCGAGAAAGAGCGCGGCATTGGCGACGTCCCAGCCGGTGCCCATCTTCTTGCGCAGCGGCACCTTGGAATCGCGCTCGGCTTCGACCTCGGCGCGGCTCTTCTTGAAGGTGCGGGCGCGCGTGTCGACGGCCATCGGCGTATTCATCAACCCGGGCAGGATGACGTTGGCGCGGATGCCATACTGCGCGTTCTGGTAGGCGAGCTGCTCGGTGAAGGACACCATCGCCGACTTGGTCGCCTTGTAGGCGACGTAAGGATAGGTGGTGATCACCGCCATCGAGGAGATGTTGATGATTACGCCGCTCTGCTGCGCGCGCATGATCGGCAGCACGTACTTCGCCGCAAAGATGCAGCTCTTGAGGTTGATCGCCACGCAGCGGTCGAAAGCCTCCTCGGTGATGTCGAGCAACTCTGCGTCACCGCCCGACAGCGAGACGCCGACATTGTTGTGCAGGATGTCGACGCTGCCCCAGCGGGCATGCGCGTCGGCTACTATGGCCTTGAGCTGGTCGCCCTTGGTGACGTCGGCTTTGAAGGCAGCCGCCGTGCCCTGGTTGACGCCGATCATCTCGACGGTTTCCTTAGCCGATTCGAGATTGTGATCGACGCAGAGGACCTTGGCGCCCTCGCGCGCAAAGGTGAGGGCGGTGGCGCGGCCGTTGCCTATGCCCTCGCCGGGGCTCTGCCCGGCGCCGACGACGATGGCGACGCGATCTTTCAGGCGCATCACTTCACTCCCGGAATGGGGTACTGCTTCAGCACTTCCTTGTACTGAGGCTCGTTGTCGATCTGCATGGTGGCGAGCACGCGGACGACAGCGCAGTAGAAGGCAATGGTGAGCACGAGATCCGTCATGTGCTCGTTGGACAGGTCCTTCTTGATCTCGGCGAAGGTGGCTTCGGACATCGCGAGGTCCCGAACCATCTCGCGTGCGCCCCTGAGGATCGCCTTGGCGAGCGGTTCGAGCTGCGAGGGCTTGCCCTCGGTCTCTGCCATCAGGCCCTTGATGTCTTCGTCGGTGACCCCGAACTCGTTGCCGATCTTCACGTGGTGGGTGAATTCGTACTCCGACTTCTCGAGCCAGCCGACCTGCAGGATGGCGAGTTCGCGGAGGCGGGGATCGAGCTTGCTCTTGAAGCGGATGTAGCCGCCCAACCCACTGAAGGCCCGCGCCATGTCGGGCGAATTGACCAGGAGCTTGTGCAGGTTGGTGTTGCGCTTGAGCATGTCGCGGTACTCGGGCGCGACCTGGTCGGGCTCGAGATAGGGCAGGCGGGCCATCTTGGTTGTTTCTCCCTTTTGTTCAGTGATCTTGCGAATCGCGCTCGGGTCCCTGCAGGGTCACGCCACCGTCGACGACGAG
>JAGNNA010000140.1 GCA_017990895.1 Reyranella sp. | reverse complement strand
GGCCTAATGGCCGCCCCCATCGCCTCGGTGCGGATCGGCATGGGCGACGACATCCTGATCCTCGCCCTCGTCATCATCGTCATCGGCGGCATCGGCCCGATCAAGGGCGCCTTCATCGCCGCCATGGCGGTCGGCCAGATCGACATCGTGGGCCGCGCCTTCCTGCCCGACATCCTCAAAACCTTCATGAGTTCCAGCGCCGCCTCGAGCGCCGCGCCCGCCATCTCGCAGGTGATGGTCTACGTGCTGATGGCCGCCGTGCTGGTGTGGCGGCCGACCGGCCTGTTTGGCCAGCGCACATGATCGCTTCGCACCCACGCCTCCATGGAGCGCGCCACTCCAGTGGCGCATCTTTTCATGAGCGCCACTGGAGTGGCGCGCTCCGATGAGAGACCTCGTCTCCTCTCTCCTTACACCGCGCGGGATCGCCACGGCCCTGATCCTGCTGGTGCTGGCGGCCCTGCCGCTGCTCACCCAGGCGTTCGACCAGCGCTATCTCCTGTCGATCGGCACGCGCATCGTCATCTGGTCGATCGCCGCGGTCAGCCTCAACATGATCCTGGGCTATGGCGGGCTGGTGAGCTTCGGCCACGCGATGTTCTTTGGGATCGGCGGTTACGCGGTCGGCATCCTGTCGGCGGAAGGCATTTCCAGCGGCTGGATCCAGTGGCCGGTCGCGCTTCTGGCGGCGACGGCATGGGCTGCCCTGATCGGCGCGCTGTCGCTCCGGACGCGCGGCCTCTACTTCATCATGATCACCCTGGCTTTCGCCCAGCTCGTCTACTACGTGGGCAGCGGGCTCGAAGCCTATGGCGGCGACGACGGGCTCAACATCAGCCGCAGCCGCTTCCCCGGCCTGATCGACCTGCGCGACAAGGCCAGCTTCTACTGGCTGTGCTTCGCCCTGCTCTGCGCCAGCCTGTGGTTCTGCGGCCGCTACGCCAACTCCCATTTCGGATTGGTGCTGCGGGGCGCGAAATCCAACGAGCTGCGCATGACCGCGCTAGGCTTCCCGGTATTCCGCTACCGGCTCACGGCGTTCACGATAGCGGGCGCGCTGGGTGGCCTCTCCGGCATCCTGCTCGCCAACGAAGGCGCCTATGTCTCGCCCGCCATGATGTCGTGGATGAAGTCGGGCGACCTCATCGTCATCGTCGTGCTGGGTGGCATGGGCACCCTGTTCGGCCCGCTCTACGGCACCATCGCCTTCTTCGTGCTGGAGGAGGCGCTGCCGCCGCTCCTCAACCTCGCTCACAAGGGCTGGGGCGAATACTGGATGATCGTGTTCGGCCCGCTGCTGGTGCTGATCGCACTCTATGCGCGCGGCGGCATCGACTCGCTTTTGGGGCGGCGTCATGACTGAGCCGCTGCTGCGCACCGAGGGGCTGGTGAAGCGCTATGGCGGCCTGCTGGCGACCGACAATGTCTCGATCGACGTGCGGGCGGGCGAGATCCATGCGCTGATCGGGCCGAACGGCGCCGGCAAGACGACGCTGGTCCACCAGCTCACGGGCGTCGTCGCGCCCGATTCCGGCACGATCCATTTCGCCGGCCGCGACGTCACCCGCCTGCCGACCCATGCGCGCGTGCGGCTGGGCCTCGGTCGGTCGTTCCAGATCACTTCGGTGCTGCGCGAATTCACGGCGCTGGAGAACGTGGCACTCGCCGTGCAGGGCCATGCCGGCCATTCCTTCCGCTTCCTGGCCGATGCGCGGCGCGACGAGCGCCTGCGCGGCCCCGCCCGCCGCTTGCTCGACGAGGTCGGGCTGGGCGGCCGCGCCGCCACGCTCGCCACCTCCCTCAGCCATGGCGAGCAGCGCCAGCTCGAGATCGCCATGGCCCTGGCCGGCGATCCCCGCCTGCTGCTTCTCGACGAGCCGATGGCCGGCATGGGCGTCGAGGAGAGCCAGCGGCTGATCGGCTTCCTGCGGGCGCTGAAACAAAAGCACGCCATGCTGCTGATCGAGCACGACATGGACGCCGTCTTCCAGCTCGCCGACCGCATCACCGTGCTGGTCTATGGCCGTGCCATCGCCAGCGGCACGCCCGACGAGATCCGCGCCAACGCCGACGTGCGGCAGGCCTATCTCGGCGAGGAGGCGGCCTGATGCTGCGGGTCCTGGAACTCGACGCCTTCTACGGTCCCAGCCAGGCGCTGTTCGGCATGGAACTGCGTGTCGACGCCGGCGAGGTCGTGACCCTGATGGGCCGCAACGGCATGGGCAAGACGACCACCGTGCACACGATCATGGGGCTGCTGCCGGCGCGCCGCGGCACGGTCGAGTTCGAAGGGACCCGCGTCGAGGGGCTGCCGGCCTTCCGCATCGCCCGGCTCGGCCTCGGTCTGGTCCCGGAAGGACGCCAGATCTTCCCCAACCTCTCGGTACGCGAGAACCTTCTGGCCGCCAGCGCCAACCGTACGGCGCGGCCGAATCCGTGGACCATCGCGCGCGTCTTCGAGTTCTTCCCGCGGCTGGCCGAACGCCAGCGCAACATGGGCAACCAGCTCTCCGGCGGCGAGCAGCAGATGCTGGCGATCGGGCGGGCCCTCATGACCAACCCGAAGCTGCTGATCCTCGACGAGGCGACCGAGGGACTGGCGCCGCTGATCCGGCAGGAAATCTGGTCCTGTCTCGGGCGGCTGAAGAACGAGGGCCAGGCGATCCTGGTCATCGACAAGAACGTGTCGGCGCTCATCCCGCTCGCCGACCGCCATCACATCGTCGAGAAGGGCCGCGTCGTGTGGGTCGGCTCGTCCCAGGCTCTGGCCGGGGACAAGGACCTGCAGCACAGGTATCTTGGCGTCTGATCCTGCGGAGTTCGTCGATGCGTCTGCTTGCCGTTGCCTCGTTGCTCTTCCTCGCCGTTGCGGGTCCCGTCGCCGCGCAAGGCTCGGTCAACGTCTACAACTGGTCGGATTACATCGCCGAGGACCAGCTCAAGGATTTCAGCAAGGGTACCGGCATCAAGGTCAACTACACGACCTACGACAGCAACGAGATCCTCGACGCCAAGCTGCGCACCGGCAAATCGGGTTACGACATCGTCGTGCCTACGGCCTCGCCCTTCTTCGTGCGGCAACTCCAGGCCAACATCTTCCTGCCCCTCGACAAGTCGAAGCTGAAGAACTGGAACAATCTCGACCCCGAGATCATGTCGGCGCTGGCCAAGTACGATCCGAACAACGCCCATGGCGTTCCGTGGATGTGGGGCACCACGGGCATCGGCTACAATGTCGGCGAGATCAGGAAACGCATGCCGGACGCGCCGGTCGATTCGCTGCGCATGATCTTCGACCCGGCGGTCGTCTCGAAGTTCCAGGATTGCGGCGTCATGCTGCTCGACAGCGCCACCGACATGCTGCCGGCCGCACTCAAGTATCTCGGCCTCGATCCCGATTCGAAGAAGCCGGAGGATCTCGCCAAGGCGGCCGACGTCATAAAGGCCGTGCGGCCCTATGTCCGCAAGTTCCATTCCTCGGAGTACATCAACGCGCTGGCCGGCGGGAACGTCTGCCTCGCCTTCGGCTTCTCCGGCGATATCTTCCAGGCGCGCGACCGAGGGTCCAAGGCCGCCAGCAAGGTCGACATCGAGTATGCGATCCCCAAGGAAGGATCACTGCTCTGGATCGACGTCGTGGCGATCCCGAAGGACGCGCCCAACCAGGCCAATGCCTACCGCTTCCTCGATTTCATGCTGGAGGCCAAGGTCGCCGCCGCCTCGAGCGAGCTCACGGGCTACGCCAACGGCAACAAGGCCGCATTCGCCCTGCTGCCCAAGGACATTTCGGGGAACCCGTTGATCTATCCGCCGCAGGACGTGCGCGCGAAGTTCTACACCATCACCGCCGGCACGGCCGAGCAGGTGCGCGAGCGCACACGTCTGTGGACCTCGGTGAAGACGGGCCGCTGAATTGAGCAATACTTCGAGCGATGGCCCGATCGTCCGTATCGAGGGACTGACCAAACGCTTCGGACCGATCGTCGCCGTGGATCGCGTCGACCTCGAGATCGCGCGCGGCGAGCTGTTCGCCCTGCTGGGCGGCTCGGGCTGCGGCAAGACCACCTTGCTGCGCATGCTGGCGGGGTTCGAGACGCCCGACGAGGGCCGGCTGTTCATCGACGGTCAGGACATGACCGACGTGCCGCCCTACAGGCGGCCGGTGAACATGATGTTCCAGTCCTACGCCCTCTTCCCGCACATGGATGTGGCGACGAACGTGGGCTACGGGCTGCGCCGCGACAGGGTGAAGGCCCCGGAGATCGCCGACAGGGTCACGGAGATCCTGAAGCTCGTACATCTGCAGGACCATGCCAAGCGCAAGCCCTCGCAGCTCTCCGGCGGCCAGCGCCAGAGGGTGGCACTGGCGCGGGCGCTGGTGAAGCGGCCCAAGCTGCTGTTGCTCGACGAGCCGCTGGCCGCGCTCGACCGCAAGCTGCGCGAGGGCACGCGTTTCGAGATGGTGCGCCTGCAGGAGCAGCTCGGCCTCACCTTCGTCATGGTGACGCACGACCAGGAGGAGGCGATGTCGATGGCGACCCGCCTCGCGGTGATGAATGCCGGCCGCATCACCCAGATCGGTACGCCGCACGAGGTCTACGAGCATCCGGCCTCGCGCTTCGTCGCCGACTTCATCGGCATCGCCAACATCATCCCGCTTGAGGGCGGCAGCTGGCTGGCGCTGCGACCGGAGAAGATCGCGCTCTCGGAAGAGCGTCTTGCTCTGCCGCAGACCGTCGCCGGCCGGATCGTCGAAGTCGCCTACGAAGGCGACCGTTCGCTCTATCGCGTCGATACCGACGCCCACGGCACGATGACCGTCTCGACGATGAACACCAGCCGCCGTGCCGGCGCCGCTTTCGCGCGCGGCCAGCCGGTCTGGCTGGGCTGGGCCGACGATGCCGGCCAGAGGCTGGAGGCCTGAGCGATGCGCTTCGTCATCGGCCTGCCGTTCCTGTGGCTCGGCCTCTTCTTCCTGCTCCCCTGCCTCCTGGTGCTGGCCATCTCGCTGGGGACCTATTCACCGGACTCAGTGCCGCCGGTCGAGCTGGGGCTCAGTTTCAAGAGCTTCGCGCTCCTCTTTTCCGACGACCTGTATCTCGCGGCCTGGCTCTCCTCCCTGCGCATCGCCGCGACCTCGACCCTGGTGGCCCTGCTGCTGGGCTATCCCATGGCCTATGCGATCGCGCGCGCCGCGCCCAACCGGCGTCCGCTGCTGCTGATGCTGGTCGTGCTGCCCTTCTGGACCTCCTTCCTGATCCGCATCTACGCCTGGATGGGCCTGCTGGCCGACAACGGCCTGATCGAGCAGTTCCTGCGCTGGAGCGGCTTCGCCTCCAACCCCGGAACGATCCTCGGCACCGAATGGGCAGTGCATCTCGGCATCGTCTACGCCTACCTGCCCTTCATGGTGCTGCCGCTCTACGCCACCCTCGAGAAGCTCGACCACGGGCTGCTCGAAGCGGCGGCCGATCTCGGCGCGAGGCCGTTCGCGGCCTTCCTCACCGTCACCCTGCCCCTGTCGCTGCCCGGCATCGTCGCCGGCTGCCTGCTGGTGTTCATCCCGGCGGTCGGCGAGTTCGTGATCCCCGACCTGCTCGGCGGCACCGAGACGCTGATGATCGGCAAGGTCCTGTGGGACGAATTCTTCACCAACGGCGACTGGCCGCTCGCCTCGGCGGTCGCCGTCTGCCTGCTGGTCCTGCTGGTCGGCCCGATCGCGCTCTTCCAGCGCAACCAGGCGCGCAGCCTGGAGAAGCGCACATGACGGGCCGCGCCCGCTTCGCCTTTGGCATGCTGGCCTTCGGTTATGCCTTCCTCTACCTGCCGATCGCGCTGGTGATCGTCTATTCGTTCAACGAATCGCGCCTGGTGACTGTCTGGTCGGGCTTCTCGCTGAAATGGTGGTCCGCGCTGTTCGCCAACGAGGCGATGCTGCAGGCCGCCTGGCTGTCGCTGCGCATCGCGCTCCTGAGCGCTACCGGCGCAGCCCTGCTCGGCCTCGCCGCCGGCTACGCGCTGGCGCGCGCACCTCGTTTTCCGGGTCGCACCCTGTTCGGCAGCCTCGTGGTCGCCCCCATGGTCATGCCGGAAGTCGTCATGGGCATCTCGATGCTCCTGCTGTTCGTCGGCTCGGAGAGACTGCTCGGCGGTCCGGACCGCGGGTTCCTCACCATCGCCATCGCCCACACGACCTTCTCGGTCGCCTTCGTGGCCATCGTCGTACAGGCCCGCCTCGCCGACTTCGACCGCACCCTGGAGGAAGCCGCGATGGATCTCGGCGCCACGCCCTGGGTGACCTTCCGCACTGTCACCCTGCCGCTGATCGCACCGGCCGTCGGCTCGGGCTGGCTGCTCGCCTTCACGCTCTCGCTGGACGACCTGATCCTGACCCAGTTCGTCGCCGGGGCACAGTCGCAGACCCTGCCGATGCGCGTCTATTCCAGCGTCCGGCTGGGCGTCGACCCGCAGATCAACGTGCTCGCCACTATCGTGGTCACGATCGCGGCCTGTGCACTGATCCTGTCCGGCTGGCTGACGCGGCGCAGGGCTTGAGCTAAGAAAGCCTTCTCAGGGAGGAAAAAATGCTTCGCTCCGGAACGTCGAAGGCATCGCGTCGCAACGTACTGAAAGGGGCCGGCATGGCCACTGTCGGGGTGTCGCTGGGTGCTTCCATGCCCCTGGTCAGCGCAGCTCACGCGCAGGGCGCACCCGCCGCCACCAAGGGACCGAAGCTTCTCGAGATGGATGGCAAGGCGAAGCTCGCCGTGCTGGGCGACAGGCCGCTGGTCGCGGAAACGCAGGCCGAGCTGCTCGACGACAACGTCACGCCGACCAACAAGCTGTTCATCCGCAACAACGGCCAGGTGCCCGACATCACGGGCGATCCCAAAGCCTGGAAGGTCAGGATCGACGGCGAGGTCAACACGCCGGTGGAGATCAGCGTCGGCGACCTGATGACGAAGTTCCCCGCCGTCACCTACCAGCTGATGCTGGAATGCGGCGGCAACGGCCGGTCGTTCTTTACGCCGGAGGCGCGCGGCAACCAGTGGACCAACGGCGGTGCGGGCTGCCCGATGTGGACCGGCGTGCGCCTGGCTGATGTGCTGAAGGCCGCGGGTGTTAAGTCTTCCGCCGTCTACACTGGTGCGTATGGCGCGGACCCCACCCTGGCCGGCGAAACCGACAAGCCCACCCTCTCGCGCGGCGTGCCGATCTCCAAGGCGATGGAGGAACACTCGCTGATCGCCTTCAAGCTGAACGGCCAGGACCTGCCGCTGATCCACGGCGCGCCGGTGCGGCTCGTCATCCCCGGCTGGCCCGCATCTGCGTCGACCAAGTGGCTCACCCGCATCTGGATTCGCGACAAGGAGCATGACGGCCCCGGCATGGGCGGCTTCTCCTACCGGGTGCCGAAGACGCCGATCGTGCCGGGCAGCAAGGGCAACGACAAGGACATGGCAATCCTGGAATCGATGCCCGTCCGCTCGGTGATCACCTTCCCGGCCGACGGCACGCGACTCACCTCGCGCAAGCTCGATCTACGCGGCCATGCCTGGGCCGACGACTTCGACATCAAGACCGTCGACATCTCGACCGACTACGGCGTGACCTGGAAGCCGGCCAAGGTCGACGCTCCAGCCAACAAGTATGCCTGGCAGAACTTCAGCGCCTCGATCGAACTGCCGACCGCGGGCTACTACGAAGTCTGGGCCAAGGCGACCGACAGCAAGGGCGTGACCCAGCCCTTCCACGCCGCCAACTGGAACCCGCAGGGCTACGGCGCCAACCCGATCAACCGCATCCGGGTGCTCGTCGAATCTTGACCCGCCTCAACGTGATCCACGCCGCCGTCATCGGCCTGACGGCGACGTTCCTGCTGCTCGCCTTCGATCGCGCCGGCGAGTTGCACAGGGACAATTACGTCTACGTGCCGCCGGCACCCAAGGTCGCGGCGGCACCGCCCGTCGTCGATCCCGACAAGGGCAAGCCGCCGCCGCACAACGACACGGTCGAGGACCTTCCCGAGGGCAAGAACCGCGACCTCACCTTCTATACCTGTACGGCCTGTCACGGCGTCGCGCTGATCAAGGCGCAGGGCCTGACCCGCGAGCTCTGGGACTCGACCCTCGACCTGATGGTCGAGAAGCATCGCATGCCGCCGATCAAGGCAGAGGAAAGGGTCGAGATCCTCGACTATCTCGCCGAGCACTTCCCGCCCCGCCGCAAGGGACGTGGCAGCGACAATCCGTTCCTGAAGTAGTCAGAGCGCCTTCGCCCATTTCTCCGACCAGACAAGCAGCGGCAGGAACAGCCGCAGCAGCTCGTTGCCCAGCGTCGTGAGCCGGTAACCCACCGCCTCGTCGAGTTCGACCAGCTTCGCCTCGCGCAGTTCGGCCAGCCGCGTGTTCACGATGGTCGGACTGGCGCCGATCAGATCCTGCAGCTCACGGAAGCGCCGGGGCTGATCTCGCAGTTCCCAGACGATGCGCAGGGTCCAGCGCCGGCCCAGCAGGTCAAGCAGCGCCATGATCGGGCGGCCGGTCGTCGAGCCGCGCACCCTCTTCACCATATATTTCACTCCATTACTACAATTTCTATAGCGAAGCGCATCGCCTGATGCTACTAAATATGTAGCAGGCCGATTGGAGATCTTCCATGCCCTGCATCGCCCCCGCCAACGAAACTTACGCACCCGAGATCGCGGCCGCTCTGGCGTGCACCATGCCCGAGGGCGTGGTACCGCTGGTCCTGTTCCGGACGATGGCGCGCAACCCGCGCGTCTTCGAGAAGATCTTCGCCGGCGGCCTGCTCGACAAGGGCGCGCTGTCGCTGCGCCAGCGCGAGGTCGTGATCGACCGCACGACGGCGCGGCTCGGTGCCGAGTATGAATGGGGCGTCCACATCGCCTTCTTCGCCGAGAAGGTCGGTTTCGGCGCGGACATGATCGCGGCGACCGTTCACGGCCCTGCCAATGCGCCCTGCTGGTCGGCCGACGAGCAGGCCTTGCTGGCGGCCGTCGACGATCTGGTCGACCGTCGCACCGTCGGCGTCGCAACATGGACCAAACTCACGGCGCACTTCGATGAAGCGCAGATCCTCGAAGTGATCGCCCTGGCCGGCTACTACCATACGATCAGCTTCTTCTGCCGCGCCCTCGACCTGCCGCTCGAAACCTACGGCGCGCGCTTTCCTAGCGCTTCGCCCTCGTAAAACGGTCCACCCCGAGGATCAGCAGGCCGAAGACGAGTCCCCAGAAGGCCGATCCGACACCCATCAGCGTGACGCCCGAGACGGTGACGGCGAGCGTGCCCGCCGCCGCGAGGCGGTCCTGCTCGCCGGCCAGCGCAATGCCCAGCGCGCCGGCCGTCGAGCCCAGCAGCGCCGTGCCGGCGACGGTGGCCAGCAACGCCGGCGGCAGCGCGCCGAACAGGCCCACCAGCGAAGCGCCGAACAGCGCGATCAGGCCCCAGAACACGGCGTAGAACGGCCCCGCCTTCCAGCGTTGCGCCGGATCGGGATGGGCGTCGGGCCCGGTGCATAGCGCCGCAGAGATCGCGGCGAGGTTCGACGTGTGGGCGCCGAGGAACGCCGTGCCGAGCGACGCGGCACCCGTCACCGCGAGGATGGGCTGCGTCGGCGGCTGGTAGCCTGAACCGCGCAGCACCGCGAAACCCGGCAGGTTCTGCGACGCCATGGTGACGAGATAGAGCGGCACGCCGAGGCCGATCAGGGTCGCCACATCCCACACCGGTGCGGTGGCGACCAGGGTCGAGATACCGATCGATGGTAGCGGCTTCACCAGGCCCAGCGACCAGGCGAGCAACGCGCCAGCCACCAGAACGATCAACGACACGAGGGCCGGATAGAAGGCACGCGCCACCAGGAACAGGGCGATCAGCGGGAGGACCAGCAGCGGCGCGGACGGCACATGCTCGACCATCGCCATGACGAGCCGCAGCAGGATGCCGGCCAGCATGGCGGCGGCAATGCTGGCCGGGATCTTCCCGATCAGACGGCCGATCGGCTTCACCGCGGCCGTCAGCAGGATCAGCAGCGCTGCGAGCACGAAAGCGCCGACCGCCGCCGCGAAGCTCGGTACGCCGGACGTAGAGGCGATCAGCGCGGCGCCCGGCGTCGACCAGGCCGTGATGATCGGCATGCGGTAACGCACGCTGAGGATCAGCGCGCTCGCCGCCGTGGCGAGGCCCAGCCCCGACACCCAGGAGCTCGCCTGGTCGGGCGTCGCCCCCACCGCCTGCGCCGCCGCCAGCACGACCGGCAAGGTGCCGCCCACGCCGGCAATTGTCGCGACCAGGGCTGCGGCCGCGACCGAGACGAGTCCGCCGGCTTTCAAGGGCATACGCCTGTGGAATTCAAAACCATTGTCATCCCGAGCCGCAGGCAAGGGACCTTTAGTCGACGCCGCGAAAGGTCCCTCGCTGCGCTCGGGATAACAAGAAAGGCTGCTCGTACGCCAACTCTAGGCATTCGCCCGCTCGACCATCGCCTGCAGCAGGATCTGCGCGCCAGCGCCGACGTCGCTCTTGCTCGCATCCTCGATCTCGTTGTGGCTGACACCGTCCTTGCACGGCACGAACACCATCGCCGTCGGCGCGACGCGGTTCACGTAGCAGGCGTCGTGACCGGCGCCGCTCACGATGTCCATGTGCGGATAGCCCGCCTGCTCGGCGCCGCGGCGCACCGCGTCGACCAATTCCCTGGCGAAGGGCGACGGCGGGAAGTACCAGATCTGCTCGATTTTCACCTCGAGCCCATGACGCTTCGCAATGTCAGTCGCGGCGGCGCGCATCTCGGAATCCATCTTCGTGAGTTCGTCGTCGTCGGGATGGCGGAAGTCGACCGTCATGAAGACACGGCCGGGGATGGTGTTGCGCGCCTGCGGCTGGCTCTCGATCACGCCGATGGTGGAACGTCCGTTCGGCCGGTTGCCGATGCGGCGGCACTCCACGATCAGCTCTGCGGCACCAACCAGCGCATCGCGGCGGCCCTCCATGGGGGTCGTGCCGGCATGGCTCTCCATGCCGGTCCAGTTGATCTCGTACCAGCGCTGCCCCTGCGCGCCGGTGACGACGCCGATCGTCTTCTTCTCGCGCTCCAGGATCGGTCCCTGCTCGATATGCGCCTCGAAGAAGGCGCCGATCGGCCGGCCGCCGACCGGCTCCTTGCCGTCGTAGCCGATCTGCTTCAGCGCCTCGCCAAAGGACACGCCGTCGCGGTCCTTGATCGACAGCGCATGCTCCAGGGTGAAGGCGCCCCCGAACACGCCCGATGCGACCATGGCCGGCGCGAAGCGGCAGCCTTCCTCGTTGGTCCAGACCGCGACCTCGATCGGCGCCTCCGTGACGTAATTGGAATCGTGCAGCACGCGCAGCACTTCGAGGCCCGCCATCACGCCATAGGCGCCATCGAACTTGCCGCCGGTCGGCTGGGTGTCGAGATGGGAGCCGGTCATGATGGGCGCCCTGGACGGATCGCGGCCCTCGCGGCGTGCGAAAACATTGCCGAGCTGGTCGACCTTGATGGTGCAGCCCGCCTCCTTGGCCCAGCGCACGAACAGGTCGCGTCCCTGCCGGTCAAGATCGGTCAGTGCAATGCGGCAGACACCACCCTTCTCCGTGCCGCCGATCTGGCCCAGCTCCATCAGGCTCGACCAAAGCCGGTCGTGATCTATGCGGAGATTGGGGTGGTCGCTGGCGGTCATGGGTTACGGACTCCGGGTCGGGACAAGCCGCGACCATAGCAAATGCCAGCCAGCGAAACGAAGTGCTTGAGCAGGTGTGCGGCGTCTTGCATGGGTGAGGTTCAGGAGGA
>JAGNNA010000503.1 GCA_017990895.1 Reyranella sp. | reverse complement strand
AGCCGGCGATCCAGGTGTCGCGCGCCGTGGCCTCGCCGAAGCCGCCCTCGGTGACGATGCCGATGTCGGCCGAGGTGCCGCCGACATCGAAGGTGATAAGATTGCGCTTCTCCGACAGTGCGCCGGCCCAGTCGCCGCCGATCACGCCGGCCGCGGGGCCGGAGAGCAGGGTGAGGACCGGCCGCTCCGCGACCATGCCGGGCGTGGCGACGCCGCCGTTGGAGGCCATGATGCGCAGGTCGGCGTTGAAGCCCGAGGCCTCGATCTCCGATTCAAGGCGGGTCACGTAGTTGCGCACCTTCGGGCCGACGAAGGCGTTCATCGCCGTCGTCGTGAAGCGCTCGAACTCGCGGAACTGCGGCGAGACCGACGACGAGGTCGTGGCGAAGCACTCCGGATATTCCTCGCGCACGATCTCCAGGGCGCGCGTCTCGTGGCTGGCGTCGAGATAGGAGAAAAGGAAGCAGATGGCGATCGCCTGGACGCCGGCTTCTTTCAACTCGCGCACGGCTTGGCGGACACCGTCCTCGTCGAGTGGTTCCAGCACCTCGCCGCGCGGCGGCACCAGCCGCTCCGTCACCGTCTTGCGATGGCGGCGTTTCACCAGCGGCCGGTCCTGCCAGGGAATGTCCTGCATGATCGAGTAATGCTGCGGCCGCTGGTGGCGGCCGATATGCAGGATGTCGCGATAGCCACCGGTCGTGATCATTCCGGTGACGGCGCCATCGTGCTCGAGGATCGCGTTCGTGGCGATCGTCGTGCCGTGGAACACCGTGTCGATGGTCTCGCGGGGGATCGAATACTTGTCGCAGAGCGCCATCAGCCCCTGTACGACGCCGCGGGATGGATCGTCGGGGGTGGTCGAAACCTTGTGCACGGCGGTCCGGCCGGCCTCGGTGTCGGCAAAGACCAGGTCCGTGAAGGTGCCGCCCACGTCCACGCCGATCAACCGCATCACTGCCTCCCTCTGATTGCCTTGCCGCCGAGCGAGCAAGGACCGCGCCAACGCTCCGCTGGTTCATATATAGCCCCCGGAGAATTTTACAGTGCTGGCATGGGGCTTGCTTGGGCTCTGGCATGGCCAAGCAGCCGGACATTGAACTCGTTTCCCTGACCAAGCGCTACGGCGAGACTGTGGCGGTCGATTCGATCGGCCTGCGTATCCCTGCGGGATCGTATTGCTGCCTGCTCGGGCCCAGCGGCTGCGGCAAGACCACCACCCTGCGCATGATCGCCGGGCACGAGGAAGCCTCCGAGGGCGACATCATCCTAGGAGCCGAGAACATCACCAGTCTGCCGCCGGCGGCCCGCGGGACCGCGATGATGTTCCAGAGCTACGCGCTCTTCCCGCATCTCGATTGCACCGACAATGTCGCCTTCAGCCTCAAGATGCGCGGCGTCGACAAGGAGACGCGGCGGGCCCGCGCCTTGGAGATGCTGAAGCGCGTCCACATGGACGCCTATGCCGGGCGCCTGCCGGCCCAGCTCTCCGGCGGGCAGCAGCAGCGGGTGGCGCTGGCGCGCGCCCTGATCACCGATCCGCAGGTCCTGCTGCTCGACGAACCGCTGTCGGCGCTCGATCCCTTCCTGCGCATCCGCATGCGCGAGGAGCTGAAGAGCCTGCAGACGCGACTGGGCATCAGCTTCATCCATGTGACGCACAGCCAGGACGAGGCGATGGCGCTGGCCGACCTGGTCGTGGTGATGAACGGCGGCCGGATCGAGCAGGCGGCACCGCCGCGCGAGGTCTTCAACAAGCCGGCTTCCGCCTTCGTCGCCAAGTTCATCGGCGGCCACAACGTGCTGCCCGCTGCGGTCGCGCGCGCCGGGGCAGGCGAGGGACCGTTCGTCGCCATCCGGGCCGATCGCATGTCGGTGCAGGCCGGAACGGCCGGTGGAGCCGGCGTGACCTCCCTGCAGGGTGTGACGCGCTCCGTCGAGTATCTCGGCTCGACCGTGCAGGTCGGCATCGATGTCGTCGGCCTGGAAACACTGTCGGCCACCTTGTCGGAAGCGCGCTTCGACGCGTCGCCGGTGCGGCCCGGCGAGCCGGTCATTCTGTCGTGGAAGCCGGAGGACGTTCACGTCCTCGGCCGTTGAAGGGAGGCGGCCCCGCGCCGTCGTGGTTCAAGGAGAGAAGACGAGATGGCTCGGAAATCGAATGGCGGCATCGGCCGCCGCAGGATGCTCAAGGGCGCGGCCGGCATCGCGGGCGCGGCGGTCGGCAGCGGCGCGGTCACCGGCTTCCCGGTGATCTGGGCCCAGAACAACAAGAACATCGTCCTGCGCCAGTGCGGCACCGGCGTTTCGGCGATCAACGAGATCGCGGAGAAGTGTAAGGCCGACCTCGGCATCACGCTGCAGATGACGGCGCTCGATTCAGATGCGGTCGTGCAGCGCGTCGTGACTCAGCCCAACTCCTTCGACATCGGCGACATCGAATACTGGATGATCAAGAAGGTCTTCCCGGCCAATACGCTGCAGGCGATGGACGTGAAGAAGATCAAGCTGTTCGACAAGATCGTGCCGATCTTCACCAGCGGCAAGCTGAAGCCAGACAGCGTCATCGCCCAAGGCACCGCGCCCAGCACCGTCAGCTTCGTGGAGGGCGCGGGCTCGACCAAGTTCGCCAAGGGCCAGACCCAGTGGTTCACGGCAGTGCCCACGATCTACAACGCCGACACGCTGGGCATCCGCCCCGACCTGGTCGGCCGCAAGATCGATTCCTGGAAGGACATTCTCGACCCGAAGTTCAAGGGCAAGACGTCGATCCTGAACATCCCGTCGATCGGCATCATGGACGCCGCGATGATCTGCGAGGCCGCCGGCATCGTGAAGTACGGCGACAAGGGCAACATGACCAAGCCGGAGATCGACAAGACGATCGAGTTCCTGATCAAGACCAAGAAGGAGGGGCAGTTCCGCGCCTTCTGGAAGACCTTCGACGAATCGGTGAACCTCATGACCTCGGGCGAGGTCGTGATCCAGTCGATGTGGTCGCCGGCGGTCTCGGCGGTGCGCGGCAAGGGCGTGCCCTGTGTCTACCAGCCGCTCAAGGAAGGCTATCGCGCGTGGGGCGGCGGCCTGGCGCTCGCCAAGCACCTGCAGGGCGCGCAGCTCGACGCGGCCTACGACTACATCAACTGGTATCTGTCCGGCTGGGTCGGCGCCTTCCTCAACCGCCAGGGCTACTATTCG
>JAGNNA010000502.1 GCA_017990895.1 Reyranella sp. | reverse complement strand
CGGCCCAGCTGGGCCCGGGCCCGTCGCTGCGCGCCGGCATTTTCGCGCAAGCACGCGACGGCGTGGCGCGGCGCACGCACGAGCGGCCGGTGCGCGGCACCGCGACCTCGGGCCGGGGCGGACGCTCCTTCTCGCTGGGCATTGCCGACAGTGCGACTGTGCTCGCCGCGACGGCGGCGGCGGCCGACGCTGCGGCGACGATGATCGCCAATGCCGTGAATGCCAATCATCCGGCCATCGAGCGCCGACCTGCTTTGTCACTCGATCCGGACAGCGACCTCGGTGATCACCTGGTGACGGTCGCGGTCGGCGACCTGCCACTGGAGATCGTCGACGCGGCGCTCGATCGCGGGTTGGCGGAAGCGCGACGGTTGCGGCTGTGCGGGCTGATCGACAGCGCGGCGCTGTCGCTGCAGGGACATTGGAGACTGGAAACAGGCGGCACGCCGCTTGCTCTGTCGGAGGTGGGATGAGCGATCTGGTGAAAGTGCGGAAATACGTGGCGACGGTCGAGGAGACGCTCCACGACTTCGGGCCGGCGCTCGCTCGCCCGGTCACCAAGGCCGTGGTCGGCGGCGTCATCGCCAACCCCTATGCCGGTCGCCACGAGGTCGACATCCAGCCGATGATGAAGGCGCTGGAGCCACTGGCGATCGATCTCACGGAGCGGGTGATGAAAATCTTGGATGCCAAAGGCTCCGAACTGGAAGCCTACGGCAAGGGCGCCATCGTCGGCCTGAACGGCGAGCTGGAACATGCCGCTCTGTGGCACCGGCCGAGCGGCTTCGGCATCCGCCATGCCATGGGCGGCGCCAAGTCGATCGTGCCCTCGACCGTGAAGGTCGCGACGGCCGGTACGCGCATCGACATTCCGCTGCATCACGTGACAGCCGCCTATGTGCGCAGCCATTTCGACGCCATCGAGTTCTGCGTGCCCGACGGGCCGCGGCCGGACGAGATCGTGTTCATCGTCGCCGCCGCGATCGGCGGCCGCCCGCATGCGCGGGTGGGCGGGCTGACGCCGGCCGAGATCAAGCTGGGGGATGGCCAGCGATGAACGACGATGCGCTGGCCGCCGCCCTCAAGGTGATGGACGCCTATATCGACGGTCTCAATCGCCACGACGAGCCGGCCGTCAACGACGCCTGCAACTTCCCGCATGTCCGGCTGGCCGGCGGCAAGGTCGTCGTCTGGCCGAACCATGGCGACTACAAGCTGGGCGATTTCGTCGCCAGGGCCGGCGACGGCTGGCATCACAGTACCTGGGACGAGCGCGCGCCGATCCATGTCGGCCGCGACAAGGTCCATCTCAAGGTGAAGTTCAGCCGCTGGCGCGAGGATGGCTCGCGGCTCGGCGTCTTCGAGACGATCTACATCGTGACGCTTCAGGACGGTCATTGGGGCATACAGGCACGGTCGAGCTTCGCCGACTGAGCGCTTGTGGGAGAGGGGCTGGCCTCGCTAGGGTCGGTTCACAGGGAATGTTTCACTTATTGAAAAGGGGGATGTCATGCTGACCCGCAATCGCCTGCTCGCCGGCACCGCCGCGCTCGTGGCGCTGTCGCTCGTCGGACCGGCCGCCGCACAGGCACCGATCAAGATCGGCGAACTCAACAGCTACAAGGTCTTTCCGGCCTTCCTCGAACCCTACAAGAAGGGCATCGAGCTGGCGGTGGAAGAGGTCAACGCCGCGGGCGGCGTGCTCGGCCGCAAGATCGAGGTGGTGAGCCGCGACGACAACGGCAATCCCGGCGATGCCGTGCGCGTCGCCGAGGAACTTCTGAGCCGCGAGGGCGCTTCCTTCCTGATCGGCACGTTCCCGTCGAATGTCGGCCTTGCCGTCGCCGATTTCGCCAAGCAGCGCAAGGTCCTGTTCATCGCCGCCGAGCCGCTGACCGACAAGATCGTCTGGGACCAGGGCAACGCCTACACCTTCCGTCTGCGCACCTCGACCTACATGCAGACGGCGATGCTCATTCCCGACGCGGTCAAGCTGAACAAGAAGCGCTGGGCGATCGTCTATCCGAACTACGAATACGGCCAGTCGGCGACCGCCGCCTTCAAGAAGCTCCTGAAGGAGAAGCAGCCCGACGTCGAGTTCGTCGCCGAGCAGGCGCCGCCGCTCGGCAAGATCGACGCGGGCGCCGTGGCCCAGGCCCTGGCCGACGCCAAGCCCGATGCGATCTTCTCCTCGCTGTTCGGTCCCGACCTCGCGAAGTTCGTGCGCGAGGGCCAGACCCGCGGCCTGTTCAAGGGCGTCGAGGTCTTCAACCTGCTGGCCGGCGAGCCCGAGTATCTCGATCCGCTGAAGGAGGAATCGCCCGACGGCTGGTACGTCACCGGCTATCCGTGGAGCGAGCTCAAGACGCCCGAGCACACCAAGTTCCTCAACGCCTACCAGGCCAAGTTCAAGGACTATCCGCGGCTGGGCTCGGTGGTCGGCTACGCGACCGTGATGTCGGCCGCCGAGGCGATCAAGAAGGCGGGTTCGCTCGACCAGGAAAAGCTGGTTGCGGCAATGAAGGGTCTCACACTGATCACGCCGTTCGGCATGGTCCAGTACCGGCCGCTCGACCACCAGTCGACCATGGGCGCCTATGTCGGCCAGATCGGCGTGAAGGACGGCAAGGGTTACATGAAGAACTGGCGCTTCGTCGACGGCAAGGACGCCCTGCCGAGCGACGCCGACGTCCAGAAGATGCGGCCGAAGAACTGACCGCAAAGCTGTCATCCGGAACGAAGTGAGGGACCTTTGCGGTGCCCTGAAAGGTCCCTCGCTGTGCTCGGGATGACATCCTCACCTTCCCCGGCCATCGCGTGACTCTCGCTTCCATCCTCATCCAGCTGCTGAACGGGCTGGCGGCTGCGGCGTCGCTGTTCCTGGTGTCGGCCGGCCTGTCGCTGATCTTCGGTGTCACGCGGATCGTGAATTTCGCGCACGGCTCGCTCTACATGCTGGGGCTCTACGGCGCCTATTCGCTGATCGAGTTCTTCGGCCGTACGCCGCTCGGCTTCTGGGGTGCCGTCGTCCTGTCGGCGCTCGCGGTCGGCTTGGTCGGCATCCTGATCGAGGTGCTGGTCCTGCGGCGCATCTATCGCGCGCCGGAGCTGTGCCAGCTGCTGGCGACCTTCGCGGTCGTGCTGGTGATCAAGGACATCGCGCTCTTCACCTGGGGCGCCGAGGATCTGGTCGGACCGCGCG
>JAGNNA010000139.1 GCA_017990895.1 Reyranella sp. | reverse complement strand
CTGCGGGATCCGGTCGATCAGGCGCTGACCGCCCGGCGTCTTCCAGAAGTCGCTGTTCATCGCCGTCTCGATGTAGCCCGGGCAGATCGCGTTGACCCGGATCTGGTAACGCGCCCACTCCATCGCGAGCGCGCGCGTGAGATGAATCAGGCCCGCCTTCGATGCATTGTAGGGCGCCACCTGGCCAATCGTGCGCAGGCCCAGGATAGAGGCAATGTTGACGATCGAGCCCGGCCGCTTGGCCGCGACCCAGCGCTTGCCCGCGGTCTGGGTCATCAGCCAGGCGCCGCGCAGGTTGGTGTCGACGACCGAATCCCAATCGGCTTCCGGCATGTCGAGCGCCGGCTTCACGATCGAGATACCGGCATTGTTCACCAGGATGTCGACCGGTCCCAGCGTCGCCTCGACCTTGTCGAACGCAGCCGCAATCGACTCCGCCGACTGCACATCGAGATCGACGGCCACCGCCTTGGCGCCGGCCCGCTGCAGTTCCGCCTGAAGAGAGGCCAGCCGGTCGGCGCGCCGCGCCGCGATCGCCACGGATGCGCCCGCCTCGGCCAACGTGCGCGCGAAATGAACGCCGAGACCCGATGAGGCGCCGGTCACCAGAGCCACTTTGCCGCTAAGGTCGAATCGCTTGGACATGCCGGACGCTCCACTGTTTCATGCCGGCCTTATAGGCGAGCGACCCGTTTGGAGGAACCCATGGACCTCGGTCTCAAAGGCAAGCGCGTGATGGTCACCGGCGGCACGAAGAGCATCGGCCGCGCCATCGTCGACACCTTCCTGGCCGAAGGCGCGGTCGTGGGCTTCTGCGCCCGCGATGCGGCTATGGTGAAGGAACGCGAGGCGGAATGGCGCGCGCAGCAGGGCCGCGCCACCGGTACGGCGCTCGACGTGACGGACAATGCCGCGCTCAAGGGCTGGATCGACGAGTTCGCGGCCGACGGCGGCATCGATCATTTCGTGGCTAATGTGAGCGCGCTCGGCACCGACAACACGGTCGAGGGCTGGCGCAAGGCCATCGAAATCGACCTGGTCGCCACGGTCAACGCGGTGCTGGCCGTCCGTCCGCACCTCGAGGCACGCGGCCAGGGTGCCACGCTAACCATCATCGGCACAACCTCGCTGGTCGAGGTCGCAGGCCCGACCCAGCCTTATCGCTCCGTGAAGGCGGCCCTCGTGCCCATGGTCAAGTCGATGGCGATCGAGCTGGCACCCAAGGGCGTACGTGCCAACATGGTATCGCCTGGCACCATTCTCGAGGACGGCAATACCTGGGGCCGCCAGCGCGACGCCGGGACCGAACGCTACAAGCGTTCGCTGGCGCGCAATCCGACCGGCCGCATGGGCACGCCGCAGGAAGTCGCCAATGCCGTCGTGTTTCTTTCCGGCACGCCCGCTTCGTTCATCACTGGCATCAACATGGTGGTCGACGGCGCCATCACGTCACGGGTGCAGTACTGACGCCGACCCGTACGCCGTGGCCGCTGGCCGCTCTGCTGGTCGCGGCCGGCATGGTTGCGGCCTTCCAGGTCGGCAAGGCTCCGCCCGCCCTTCCCTCGATTCGCGAGGATCTCGGCGCGACCCTCGAGCAGGCAGGGTGGCTGCTGTCGGTCATCAATCTGATGACGGCGCTGGGCGGCATGGCGATCGCGCTGACGGCGGACCGTGTGGGCCACCGGCGGCTGGCGATCTTCGGCACGCTGCTGGCCGGGGCCGCGAGTTTCGCCGGCGCCTTTGCGCCCAACATCGAGGCGCTGCTGGTCGGCCGCGTCCTCGAAGGGCTCGGATTCATCACGGTCGTCGTGGCCGTGCCGACCCTGTTGCTGCGCCTCACGCGTCCGGCCGACCAGCGCCTCGCCATGGCGATCTGGAGCACCTACATGCCGGCCGGCTCCGGCACGATGATGGTCATCGCCGCCATCGTCCTGCCGGGCACCTCGTGGCGCACCGTGTGGCTGGTCGCCGCCGGGGCGGCGGCTGTGATGGCGGCCGCGCTCTTCATCCGTGCAGTGCCGCGGCGCGAGCTCGATCCGCTGCCCACACCGCGTCGTCCGGTTCTCGCGGAAATGAGGGAAGTCGCCAGCAGCGGCGGACCGCTCGCCATCGCGCTCTGCTTCGGCGCCTATGCAAGCTGCTGGTTCGCCATCATCGGCTTCCTGCCGACCCTGCTGATCGAACGACTGGGATACTCGACCTCGACGGCCGCCATCGTGACCGCTTCAGTCGCCATTCTGAACGTGCCCGGCAATCTCGTGGCCGGCTGGCTGCTGCATCGCCGCGTGCCGCGGGTCGCCGTGATCGTCGGCGCCACCCTGTCGATGAGCCTGTGCGCCGCCGGCATCTTCGTGGGCGGCGTGCCGGACCTCCTTCGGCTGGCGCTGGCCGGCCTCTACTCGGCGGTGATCGGCGTCGTGCCCGGCGCCCTGTTCACTGCCATTCCCATACATGCGCCGCGTCGCGACCTCGCCGGCGCTTCGACCGGCCTACTGATGCAGGGCTCAAACATCGGCGGGCTGCTGGGGCCGCCGATCACCGGCGCACTGGTGGCCTGGGGCGGCTGGCCCAGCGCCGCCTGGCTGACCACCCTCGCCCTGGCGGTTTCGGCAGGCGCCGGCCTCTTCCTGCACTGGCTAGAAAGGCATAAACTCAACATATGATCTACGTCGACATCGTCTCCGATACGATCTGCCCCTGGTGCTACATCGGCAAGCGGCGCTTCGAGCGCGCGCTGGAGCAAAGCGGCCGCACCGATGTCGCGGTCGCGTGGCGCCCGTTCCAGCTCAATCCCGACATGCCGGTCGAGGGCATGACACGCGACGATTATGTCCGCGCCAAGTTCGGCGGCGGCGACCGGCCGCGCCAGATCTACCAGGCGATCGCGGAGAGCGGCCGCGAGGCCGGCATCGACTTCCAATTCTCGCGCATCAAGCGTACGCCCAACACCGTCCTGTCGCACCGGCTGGTCCACTGGAGCGCCGGCAGCGAGCGTCAGGACGAGGTCGTGGGCGAGCTGTTCAAGGCCTATTTCGAGGAAGGCCTCGACATCGGCGATCTCGATACGCTGGTCGAGGTCGCCGTCCGCGCCGGCATCGAGGAGGACCGTGTCCGCCACTTCCTGTCGGGCGACGAAGGCCGCCAGGAGGTCGTCGCCTCCGATGTCTATGCCCGCCGTCTCGGCATCAACGGCGTGCCCTGCTTCATCGTCAACCGCAAATACGCCGTGTCCGGCGCCCAGCCGCCGCCGGCCTTCGTCGAGGTCTTCAACCTCGCCGAACGCGATGCCGCCACCAGCGCCGCGCAGTCCACAGCCTGATCGATCACTTTTTGTCATCCTGAGCGCAGCCAAGGACCTTTGCTCGGCGCCCATTAAAGGTCCCTCGCTACGCTCGGGATGACAAGGTGCGTGTGGCGCGTTCCGATGATGATATGTCAATCATCATATAATATGATAACCGACATATCATGCCCATCAGCGCAACCCGTAAGGCCGCCATCCGGGCCGAGATCGTCGAGCATGCCGCCCGGCTCTTCCGGCTGCGCGGCCATGCCGGGAGCAACATCGACGACATCATGCTGGCCGCCGGCCTGACGCGCGGCGCCTTCTATGCGCACTTCACATCGAAGGACGCTCTGTTCGCCGAGATCGTAGGCATGGGCCACGGGTTGCTGCCGAAGCTGCGCGCCGCCGAAAAGCCGGCCGCCGTGCTGGATGCGTATCTCGACCGCGAGTCGCTGGCTGCGACCGCCCAGGGCTGCACCCTCGCTTCCCTCGCCTGCGACGTAGCGCGGTCGCCACTGGCGGCGCGGCTCGCCTACGCCAACGTGCTCCATGGCGTGATCGCCGAGCTGGCGCGCGGAAAGAAGCGCGCGCTCGACGCCGACGCAACCGCCGTGGCGATCCTGGCAGTCGGCGCCGTGACGCTGGCGCGCGCGTCGGGCGACACGCGGCTCAGCGACTGGCTGCTGCGTTGCGCGCGGCGTGCGACGAAGACACTTATGGAGAAGCCGCGTCCTAAGCGGCGAGCTTCGCCAAAGAAGAAACGATCGACGTCACGCCCGAAAGCCGCTGCCGCTCGTCTTTCCAGACCCTCTGCACGATCACGCGCTGGTCGGGCCTGACCTTCACCAGCGGCGCGTTCTTCTGGATCCAGCCGATCAAGCGGTCGGGTCGTGCAAACTTGTTGTCGTGGAAGGTGAAAACCACAGCCTTCTCGCCTGCATCGATCTTCTCGACCTGGGCGTCGCGGCACAGCAGCTTCAGCGCCACCGTGTTCAGCAGGAACTCGGCCTCGACGGGCATGCGGCCGAACCGGTCGACCAGTTCGGCGGCGAAGGAATCGATCTCGGCCTGGCTGGTGAGGCCGCCCAGCCGCCGATAGAGCCCCATGCGGACCGCCAGATCGGGTACGTATTCCTCGGGGATCAGCACCGGGATGCCGAGATTGATCTGCGGAGACCATTCCGACTTTTCGGCCTCCTGCGAGCGCCCGCGCGCCGCTGCGACCGCCTCCTCCAGAAGCTGCTGGTAGAGCTCGATGCCGACCTCGCGAATATGGCCCGACTGCTCGTCGCCCAGGAGATTGCCGGCGCCGCGGATGTCGAGATCGTGGCTGGCGAGTTGGAAGCCCGCGCCCAGCGTGTCGAGCGTCTGCATCACCTCGAGCCGCTTGGCTGCCGCCTCGTTCAGCGCCTTGCCCGGCGGCACCGTCAGATAGGCATAGGCGCGCGTCTTGCCGCGACCGACCCGGCCACGCAGCTGGTAGAGCTGAGCCAGGCCGAACATGTCGGCACGGTGGATGATCATCGTATTGGCGTTGCGGATGTCGAGGCCGCTTTCGACGATGTTGGTGGAGAGCAGCACGTCGAACTTGCCCTCGACGAAGTCCTGCATCGTGTTCTCGATGGTGGTCGGGGCCAGCTTGCCGTGCGCCATGCCGAGCCGAATCTCGGGCACCAGCTCGCGGATCTCCTCGGCGACCGACGCCAGGTCCTCGACCCTCGGGCAGACGTAGAAGGTCTGCCCGCCGCGATACTGCTCGCGCAGCAGCGCCTCGCGGATGGTCACGCCGTCGAACGGCGTGATGAAGGTGCGCACGGCCAGGCGATCCACCGGCGGCGTGGCGATCAAGCTCATGTCGCGCACACCGGTCAGCGCCAGCTGCAGGGTGCGCGGGATCGGCGTCGCCGTTAGTGTCAGCACATGCACGTCCGCGCGCAGCTCCTTCAGCCGCTCCTTGTGGGCGACGCCGAAATGCTGCTCCTCGTCGACGATCAGCAGGCCGAGATCCTTGAACTCGATGCCCTTGGCCAGCAGCGCATGCGTTCCGCAGATGATGTTGATGGTCCCGTCCTTGAGCCCTTCCTTGGTGGCCTTGGCTTCCTTGGGCGGCACCAGGCGCGACAGGCGGCCGATGTTGAGCGGCATGCCCTGGAAGCGCTCGACGAAGGTGCGGTGATGCTGGCGGGCCAGCAGCGTCGTCGGCCCGATCACGGCCACCTGCTTGCCCGACATCGCGGCGACGAAGGCCGCCCGCAGGGCGACCTCAGTCTTGCCGAAGCCGACATCGCCGCAGATCAGCCGGTCCATCGGCTTGCCGGAGGAAAGATCGTCCATGACATCCGAAATCGCCTGCAGCTGGTCGTCGGTCTCGGCATAGGGGAAGCGCGCGCAGAATTCCTCGTACAGGCCCTCGGGCGGACTGAGCGTCTCGCCTCTCCGGACCGCGCGCTCGGCGGCGATCTGGATCAGGCGGTCGGCCATGTCGGCAATGCGCTGCTTCAGCTTGGCCTTGCGCGACTGCCAGGCGACGCCGCCCAGCCGGTCGAGGACGGCCCCCTCCTCGCCCGCGCCGTAACGGCTCAGCACGTCGATGTTCTCGACAGGCACGAAGAGCTTGTCGCCACCGTCGTAGGTGAGCCGCAGGCAGTCGTGGCGGGCGTGATGGATCTCGAGCGTCACGAGACCCTCGTAGCGCCCGACGCCATGCTCGCGATGCACCACGAGGTCGCCGTCGCTGAGCGCCGATGCTTCGGCAATGAACCGCTCCGACGGGCGACGCTTCTTGGCCGGTCGCGACAGGCGGTCGCCAAGGATGTCCTCCTCGCCGATGACCTCCAGCCCATCGAGGACGAAGCCATGCTCCAACGGCCAGATGACGACGGCCACGACGCCGGCTGGCAGTGCCTGCACCATGGCGAAGTCGGCGGCGAGCACCGGCGTGGTGGCGCCGTGCTCCTGCAGGAGGTGCTGCAGGCGCGTGGTCGAGCCGTCGGTGTAGCCCGCGACGACGATGCGGCGACCGGCGGCGGTGGCCGCCTTCACATGCTCGGCCACCTTGTCGAACAGGTTCACGCCCTGCGCCGTGCGCGCCTGCGCGAAACCCTCGTGACGGCGGCCGCCGAGGTCGATCGTGTTCACGGCGCCAAGCGCCGAATCGAAGGTCGAGAATTGCGCGACGGTGCGACCGTCGAGCAGCCGTTCCCATTCCGACGGCTTCAGATAGAGCCGTTCCGGCGGGACGGGCTTGTAGTCTGCACCCCCGGTCATGCCCCCCTTGGCACCGGTCTTCTGGCGGGCATCGTAATAGTCGGCAATCAGCTCGTCTCGCGCGTTGAAGGCTTCAGCGGCCTCATGGTCGGCCGTGATGATCGCACCGGGACAATAGTCGAGGAGCGTTTCCATGTGATCGTGGAACAACGGCAGCCAGTGCTCGACACCGACGAGACGCTGGCCGGCCGAGACCGATTCGTAGAGCAGATCCTCGCCCGAGACGTTGCCGAACAGCTCGCGATAGCCGCTGCGGAAACGCTCGATGCTCTGCGGGGTCAGCAGTACTTCGCTGACCGGCAGCAGCACGACCTCGTCGCGCGTGCCGGTCGAACGCTGGCTCATCGGATCGAAAGATCGGATCGACTCGAGCGTGTCGCCAAACAGGTCGAGGCGCAGCGGCTCCTTGGTGCCCGGCGGAAAGAGATCGAACAGGCCGCCGCGCACGGCGAACTCGCCCGGCTCCATCACCGTCTCGGCCCGGCCGTAGCCGTTCTCGCCCAGGAATTTGGTCAGCCAGTCGACATCGACCGTCTGGCCTTTGCGCAGGATCGTCGCCGCCTCGGTGTAAAGGCTTTTGGGCGGCACGCGCTGCAGGGCGGCGCCCACCGAGGCGAGGATGATCCGCGCCGGCGCACCGGGCGCCTTGGGCGCCGCCAGCCGGCTCAGCGTCTCCAGTCGCTCGGCCACGATGTCGGGATGGGGCGACATGCGGTCGTAGGGCAGGCAGTCCCATGCCGGGAAGACCAGCACTTCGCGCTCGGGGCTGAAGAAGCGCAGGCCGTCCTGCAGCCGCTCCAGCCGCTGACCGTCGCGCGCCACGTGCAAGATGTCCGCACCGCCAGTCGCCCGCGCCAGCTCCACCAGCACGAGGGCGTCGGCTCCTTCGGGCAGCCCGGCGATTGTCCATCTGACGGCCTTGCGGGGAATTGCTGCGAGCGCACTGGCAAACGGCAGAGCCACTAGAACCTCACGCGGAACGCCAGCAGCTTACGCACGACGGGCGTATCCTGGTCGACTGGGACCGCCACTTTGCCCGAGACCCAGTCATAGATATCGTTGTCGCCGACCGCGAGCAGCCGCTCATACTGGTCCAGTTCGGTGGCGCCGAATTCGCCCAGATGCGCGCGCGCGAATTGCCCGAGGAGGATGTCGTTCTCCTTGTTGCCACGATAGGTGCTGCGGTAGAGCAAACGCTTCCGCCGCGTCTCCAGCTCCGTGTCGGCGCTCATGTTTTCCCCAGGTCCGGAACAAAAAGGGGCGTAGCATATAGGCGGCGGCGATGGCGAAGTCACGCAGCCCCTGATCAAGCCAACCATGCGCCCGCAAGCCCTCACGCCCCTCTTCGCCCAAGTCACCTCACTGCCCGGAATCGGTCCGCGGCTGGGCACGCTCGTGGAGAAACTGGCGGGGCCGCTTGTCGTCGACCTGCTTTGGCATCTGCCCGCCGGCGTGATCGACCGCCGCAACGCACCCGACGTCGCCCAGGCGCGCGGCGGCGAAGTCGCCACCCTGACCGTCAATGTCGACGAGCACATGGTGCCGCACAGTCCGCGCCAGCCCTACAAGGTCTGGTGCAGCGACGAGAGCGGCCGGATCTGCCTCACCTACTTCAACGGCCGTGAGGACTATCTCAAGAAGCTGCTGCCCCCCGGCGAGACGCGCGTGATCAGCGGCAAGGTCGAGATCTACCAGGGCGAGGTGCAGATGACGCACCCCGACCATGTCGTGTCCTTGGCAGAGCGCGCCTCCATCCTGCGGGTCGAGCCGGTCTACGGTCTGACCGCCGGCCTGACGCAGAAGCCGGTTCAGAAGGCGATCACCGCCGCCGTCGAGCGCGCGCCCGCCCTTCCCGAATGGCAGGACGCTGCCTTCCACCGGAAGCAGGGCTGGAGCGACTGGAAGACCGCCATCGCCCGCGTCCATTGCCCTGAGGAACTGGGCGATCTCTCGCCCGCCCACCCGTCTCGCGCGCGCCTCGCCTTCGACGAGCTGCTCGCCAGCCAGCTCGCCATCGCGCTGGTGCGCCATCACAACCGCACCCTGGCGGGACACGCAACGAAGGGCGACGGCCGCCTGCGCAAGGCCGCCCTAGCCTCGCTGGGCTTCGAACTGACCGCCAGCCAGATGCAGGCCATCGCCGAGATCGCCGACGATCTGGCCAAGGAGGAGCGCATGGTGCGGCTGCTGCAGGGCGATGTCGGCAGCGGCAAGACCCTGGTGGCCCTGCTCGCCATGCTGATCTGCGTCGAGGCGGGGGCACAGGCGGCGATGATGGCGCCCACGGAACTGCTGGCGCGCCAGCATTTCGCGACCATCGCGCCGCTCGCCGAAGCCGCCGGCGTGAAGGTCGCCCTGTTGACCGGTCGCGACGGCCAGCGCCAGAAGAAGCAGACTTTGCAGGGTCTCGCCGACGGCACGATCCAGCTCGTGGTCGGCACGCATGCGCTGGTGCAGGAGGATGTCGAGTTCGCCGACCTCGCGATGGCGGTGGTCGACGAGCAGCACCGGTTCGGCGTGCATCAGCGCATGGCCCTTTCGTCGAAGGGCCACGCCGTCGACCTCCTCGTCATGACGGCGACGCCGATTCCGCGCACCCTCATGCTGGCTGCCTATGGCGATCTCGATGTCTCGAAGCTCACCGAGAAACCCAAGGGACGCCAGCCGATCGACACGCGCACCATCCCGCTCGAGCGGATCGGCGAGGTCGCCCAGGGGATCGGCCGCCAGATCGCGACTGGCGCGCGCGTCTACTGGGTCTGTCCGCTGATCGAGGAATCGGAGGAGATCGACCTCGCCAACGTGACGGAGCGATTCAGACTCCTGAACGAGCGGTTCCCGGGCAAGGTGGGTCTGCTGCACGGACGCCTCAAGAGCGCCGAACGCGAAGCCACAATGGCGGCCTTCGCAGACGGCCGCCTGTCGATCCTCGTGGCCACCACGGTGATCGAGGTCGGTGTCGACGTGCCGGCTGCGACGGTCATGGTGATCGAGCATGCCGAGCGCTTCGGCCTGGCTCAGCTCCACCAGTTGCGGGGCCGCGTCGGGCGCGGCAGCGCCAAGTCGACCTGCCTGCTGCTCTACGCAATGCCACTTGGCGAGACCGCCAAGTCGCGCCTCGCAATCATGCGCGAGACCGAGGACGGGTTCCGCATCGCCGAGGAAGACCTGAAGCTGCGGGGTGCCGGTGAGCTTTTGGGCACCCGGCAGAGCGGCCTGCCCGACATGCGGCTGGCCGACCTCGCCGTCCACAACGAGCTACTCGAAGCCGCGCGCGACGACGCGCGACTGGTGATCGCCCGCGACCCCGACCTGCAGACCGAGCGCGGCAAGGCCCTGCGCGCCCTGCTCTACCTTTTCCGTCGCGACGACGCGGTCCGGACCTTGCGCGCTGGCTGATCAGCCCAACTGGCTCACGTAAGTCCGCAGCGCGTCGCGGGCAGCCTCGGCCGCCTTCTCGGCTTCGGCGCGGCGGGTGGCGAGGGCTTCGAGGTCCGTCTCCTGCTTGTCGAGCGTTGCGAGGTAGCGGCGCTGGAGGTCGCTGTTGGCCGGCACGCGTGAGAGGTTGTCGCGCAGGCGCGCCTGTTCCTGCACGATCACCTGCCGCTCGGTATCGACCTGCTGGACCTTGCGCTGGGCTTCCGCCGCGGCCTGCTGCAACTGCAGCACCTTGGTCAGTGCATCCCGGGTCTTCGCGTCGAACTCGCGGGCCTGGGCATAGACGCGGATCTGCTCGGCCGCGCTCTCGACCAGGCGGATCTCCTGTTGCTGTGTCTGCTCCTGCACGACCTCGAAGGTCTGCGTCTGGTCACCGCCCGGGAGCTGGAAGGGAATGCGATAGTTGCCCTCGCTCAATTCCACGTCCTTCGACTCCGGCTTGGTCAAGGTCCAGCCCGGCAGCCGGCGCTGAACCACGACGAGCTGACGCGCCTCCTTGGCCGGGCCGCGCACGCGATACACGGTCGTCTGCCGCACGACCCGCGACAGGCGAAGCGCACCGTTGGCGATCGTACCCGAGGCCACGCGATCGGTCTGCGCCCCGTCGCGCTCGATCACGATCTTCTCGTCGAGCGCATAGGCCAGCAGGCGCGTCTCGCCGACCGGGAAGCCCGACAGGCGCGCGTCGCCGACATAGGAGACGTAGCCAGCCTTGTCGCGTTCGTAGAGCGTGATGATGCCCGGCGGCAGTCCGGAATCTCCGTCATTGGTGAGTCGGATTGCGGCCAGCGGATTGCGGGCGGCGGTCTCGGCCTGATAGAGCGCGAGACGTTGCGCCGGCACCTGACGATCGACGATCGGGATCGACAGTGTGCGGCCGTTCTCGACGCTGACCGCGCGCGGGAACCTGAAGATCACCTGCGTGGCGGCATCGCTCGCCTCGAACTGCTCGGCCGCAGCCATCGGCGCGGGCGGTGGCGGCGGCGCCATCGCGATCTGCGGTGAAGCGCTGAAACGCTCCTGCTGCACGCGATTGGACGCCGGTGCCGGCATCGGCAACGAGGACTTGGCGCGCTGGTCGGCGCCGACGCCGCCGCGGTCCACGCCCGGCATCAGGCGGCCGGCGATCTCGACCGGCACTTCGGGGCGGGTCACGTAGTACGCGTTGTAAAGCGCCTGGTGGAAGGCGACCGGTCGGCCCGAGACGAGGGTCAGTTCCACGTCCTTCCAGTCCTGGCCGCTCAGATTCTCGACCACGGCCCAGCCTTGAAGAGCCGAGCGTGCGGCGGCCGTATCGGCGCCGAGGGTCAGTCGATAGGAGGCTTTCCAGACCGGCGCCTCGACGATGTAGGCAACCCTGACGGTGCGCTTGCCCTGCCCCCGCATCGTGAGATCGATGGTGCGCGCATCCTTGGCGCGGTTGCCCTGGATGGCGACCAGTGCCTGGCCGACCTTGTCGCGAAGGGCTGCATCGGCGAACTGCAGGTTCTCGGCATCCTCGAGGATGAACTGCTGCAGGCCGCGGTCGGTGTAGAGCGTCACCCGCGTGCGCTTGACCATGCCCTTGTTGTCGGGCAGCGCGACGCTGTCCTCCTCGACCGAGACGATGCGGCCCGAGATCGAGCGGCCGCCGCCCACCGTGACCTGCGCGCCCTTAAGAGTCTGCAGCAACTCGGCCGGCGAACCGAGAGAATTCTCATCGAACGGAAGATCCTTGAAGGCTTGCGCCAGCGGCTCGCGCCCCGGCAGGCTGAGCCCCCCCACCCCCCCCTTGTCATCGTTGAAGACGAGGCTCTTCAGCACGTCGTCGACCTCTCCGAGGGATACAGTGAGCTTCAGGGTCGCGTCGGTTTTCTTTACACAAATTCCACCC
>JAGNNA010000501.1 GCA_017990895.1 Reyranella sp. | reverse complement strand
GCACTGGGGACACTGTCCCATCGAGGTGGCAGACCCGCTGCCGGCTACGGCCTCCGGAGAGCCATTACCGCCGTTCGCAGCGAGGCGCATGCGCTCCTCGATCGCGTCGATCAACCGGGGCGATTCGGTGGGCGCGAGAAAGCCGATCTCGACCAGGTGGCGCTCGATCACACCGCCGATCGCGGCCAGCAGCGACGGTACGTAGCGGCCCCCCATCCACTGTCCGCCGCGCGGATCGAACACCGCCTTCAGCTCCTCGACGACGAACGAGACGTCGCCGCCGCGGCGGAACACGGCCGAGATCATGCGCGTCAACGCCACCGTCCAGGCGTAGTGCTCCATGTTCTTGGAGTTGATGAAGATCTCGAAGGGGCGGCGCCGACCATCCTGCAGGACGTCGTTGACGGTGATGTAGATGGCGTGGTCGCTGCCCGGCCATTTGATCTTGTAGGTCCGCCCCGGCAGCTCCTCCGGTCGGTCGAGCGGCGGGGCGAGATAGACGACGTCGCTGTCGCGCGGCGCTGCCGCCGCCGGGACGGGCTTCTCGGTCTCCGCCGGCTTCACCTCCAGCACTGCGCCGGTCACGTCGTTGGGTCGGTAGGTGGTGCAGCCCTTGCAGTTCTGCGCATAGGCCTCCTCGTACACGCCCTTGAAGGCCTCGAAGGAAATGTCGCGCGGCAGGTTGATGGTCTTGGAGATGGAGCTGTCGACATGGTCCTGCGCCGCGGCCTGCATTGCCAGATGATCGGCCGGCGACAGGGTCTGGGCATCGACGAAGACGTCGGGCGGCGGCGCTTCGTTGCCTTTCAACTCGCGCCAGACACGGAAGGCGTAGTCGTCGACACTCTCCTCGCGCTTCGAGCCGTCCGGCTGCATAACATGGCGCACGTAGCTGAAGGCAAAGACCGGCTCGATACCGGAGGAGACGTTGTCGGCCAGCAGCGAGATCGTGCCGGTGGGCGCGATCGAGTTCAGCAGGGCATTGCGGATGCCATAGCGGCCGATCGCCGTCCGGGCCTCCTCGGGCAAGGCCTTGATCGTCTCACCCGCCAGATACTTGCCGCGCTCGTAAAGCGGAAAACTGCCCTTCTCGGCCGCGATATCGGCCGACGCCATATAGGAGAGACGTTGCACGGCGCCCAGCCATTCGCGCGTGAGCCGCACCGCCTCGGGTGAGCCGTAGCGCACGCCGCAGAAGATCAGTGCGTCGGCGAGGCCGGTCACGCCGAGACCGATGCGCCGCTTGGCCTTGGCCTCTTTCTCCTGCTGCGGCAGCGGAAAGCGCGAGACGTCTATCACATTGTCGAGCATGCGCACGGCCAGCGGCACCAGCCGTTCCAGTGCCTCGGCGTCGAGCGTCGCCTCCGGCGTGAATGGCGCCTTCACCAGCGCCGCGAGATTGATCGATCCAAGCAGGCACGCACCGTAGGGAGGCAGGGGTTGCTCACCACACGGGTTCGTAGCCTGAATGGTCTCGCAGTAGCGCAGGTTGTTGCGGCGGTTCACCCGGTCGATGAAGATGACGCCGGGTTCGGCCACATCGTAAGTCGCGCGCATGATGCGCTCCCACAGCGCCTTGGCCTTCACCGTGCGGAAGGTCCTGCCGCCGAACACCAGCGGCCAGTCGGCATCGTCCGACACCGCCTTCATGAAGGCGTCGGTCACCAGCACCGAGACGTTGAACATGCGCAGCCGCTTCGGGTCACGCTTGGCGTCGATGAAGGCCTCGATGTCCGGATGGTCGCAGCGCAGCGTCGCCATCATCGCGCCGCGCCGCGACCCCGCGCTCATGATGGTGCGGCACATCGAGTCCCACACGTCCATGAACGAGAGCGGTCCCGACGCGTCGGCGCCGACGCCCACCACGGGTGCGCCCTGCGGACGAAGGCTCGAGAAATCGTGCCCGATGCCGCCGCCCTGCTGCATCGTGAGCGCGGCCTCGCGCAGATTCTCGAAGATGCCCGACATGTCGTCAGGGATCGTGCCCATCACGAAGCAATTGAAGAGCGTGACCGTCCGCCCCGTACCGGCCCCCGCGATCACCCTCCCGGCCGGGAGGAACTTGAAGCCCGACAGCGCTTCGTGGAAACGGCCGGCCCAGAGCTCCGGATCGCGCTCGGGCGCCGCCAGCGCCCGGGCGACCCGCCACCAGGTCGCGTCGAGATCGGCATCCGGAGTCGCTGCCGGACTGCCACCCGGTGCGCTCTTGAAGCGGTATTTCATGTCCCAGATCCGCTGGGAGACGGGCGCCCATTCCATTCTGAAACCCTAGGCCCAAGGCCCATCGATATCAACAGAACGTTCTATTTTTGTTCGCTCTTGCGGGCTGCAGCAACGAGGCGGTTCGTCGCCCCCTCGATGCGCTCGCGCAAGGTGCCCATGAACACGTCCCGGCCAAGGCCCGGCGGGATGGCCGGCAGGATCTCCACGTCGATCACGCCCGGCCACTTGATGAACTTGCGGCGCCCCCAGAACAGGCCGGAGTTCAGCGCGACCGGGACGACGGGTACGCCGAGCTGACGGTAGAGCGCGGCCGTTCCCACCTGGTAGGGCTTCTCGTCCCCCACCGCGACGCGCGTTCCCTCGGGGAAGATCAGGATCGACCGCCCCTCTTCCAGCGTCGCCTTGGCCTGCTTCACCAGTCCGCGCAGCGCCTTTGCGCCGTCGCCGCGCTCGACCGCAATGTTGCCCGCCCGCGCCATCGCCCAGCCGACGATCGGGATCAGCACCAGCTCGCGCTTCATCACCGTGGCGGCACCGGGGAACAGGCGCGAGAAAGCCAGCGTCTCCCAGGAGGACTGATGCTTGCAGGCGAAGATCACCGGCCCGGTCGGCATGTTCTCCAGCCCACTGACGCGATGCGTCAGCCGGCAGGTGACTCGCAACCACCACAGGCAGAAGTCGATCCACACCAGCGACCAGGCGACCACGAAGCGCCGCGGCATCAGCAGGATCGGCGAACCGGCGATGGCGAGGATCGTGGTGCCGACATACCAGCCGACATTGAAGAAGAAAGAGCGCAGCCGGAGGCCAATCATCTCAAACGTATTCGCGAGCGACGTGTTGCTTGTATGCCAACTTGTAGTGTCCTAGTGTCGCTGCGCAAAGGACATCTGGTGGGGCATCCCCCGCTCATCATGCAGCTTACCTGTTCCAACTGCGGCGCGCGATACGCCGTCGACCCCCTGGCGATCGGCCCGGCAG
>JAGNNA010000499.1 GCA_017990895.1 Reyranella sp. | reverse complement strand
CTAGAAATGGCCCTGGCTCGGCCCGTCGATGCCGTACGCACAGTGCAGTCCGGTGTTGAACCACTTCGGGCTGTTCGGCGCGGCCATCTGTTCGGCCAGCATGAAGCGCATCTCGTCGTAATAGGCGCGGGCGTCCGCCTCGGCGGTGAAATAGCCGCCCTTCCAGCCCCAGTAGGCCCAGGCGCCGGCGAGCCGGTCGAAGACCTGCCTGCCCGAGGTCTCGCCGGTGCTGCGTTCGCCCGCCGGAAGGTCGGCCAGCGCCTTTTCGTCGGCGACCGAACGCCAGAGGAAATCGGGCACGCCCTTTTCCTTCACCCGGCGCAGCCGCGCCGGCACGCCGGCCTTGCGGAAGTACTTCTGTGCCAGCACGTCCGAGGCGACCTGGCTCCAGCCCTCGGGGACTTCCACCTGGTCGTTGCGGAAGACGATCGTGCCGTCGGGATTGCGGATTTCCGAGGTCGTCCTGGCGAAGGCGATGCCCGCATAGGCATCCTGCCCGGCCCGTGTGAATCTGCGTTCGATCTTCATTCTGTCTGCCCCATCACTTCTGTCGTCCAGACGGCGCGCCCCTTCACGGTGCGTCTTGCCGTGCAGTCACCGTCGAGGCGTGAGCGGCAGCAATTTCCCCTTCGCGGCGTGCGCGCGCGCCGCGGCCCGGCGTTGGTGCCACCGGATGTCGATTGAGGTGCTGTCCAGTCTTGCCGCCACTAGATATTGTGGCTTGTTCGTCGGCTCGCACAAACTGGCGTAGGATTACGGAGGCGTCAACAGAAAATCACGGCCCGAAATCGAGAAAAACATGTTGACGCGCTCTGGCGTGGCGGAGGCGTTTCGTGCCCCTGATTCACCCACAACGGGCCGATCAGCCGTGATGTGCGGAAATCGCTTTCACGCCGGAGGGTTGAGCGCACTTCCTGCAACCGTGGGTGAAAACCATCCACAGGGCTGCATCGGGATGCGGAATCGCAGCGGCAGGACAGGTGGTCGGGGCGGCGAGATTCGAACTCACGACCTACGGTACCCAAAACCGTCGCGCTACCAGACTGCGCTACGCCCCGACACGTCGTTCCTAGCGAGTCGCAGGCCGGAGGAAAAGGCCCAAGCTCAGCCGCAGGGCCAGAGCGCGCCCGCCTGCGGCAGCCGGGGATAACGCAGCTCCGCCCCCTCGGACAGGCCGAGCCGGCGGGCGAGTCCGCCCTGGATTTCCAGCACCATGAGCGTTTCCGGGGGGCCGGGAATCGGCGTGAGGTCGCCGGGCACGGCTTTGGCATGCACGCCGTTCACCCGTCCGTCCACGCCGATGAACACCATGTCGAGAGAAACGAGCGTGTTCTTCATCCAGAACGACACGTTCTGCGGGCGGTCGTAGACGAAGAGCATCCCCGCGCTTGCCGGCAGCCGCTCGCGGTGCATGAGGCCCTGCGCCCGCTCAGCGTCGTCATCGGCGACCTCGACCGCGAATCGCGCCTGCCCGCCCTGCCAGCGGATGTCGGCGCGAGCCTCGGAACAGGCCTCGGCCGCAGCCTGTCCTGCCCAGCCGCACAGGGCCAGGGCGACGGCGGCGGCCCTGATCACCTGCGTTCCCTGAGTGCCGCTTCCCACGACGTCACCTGCGCCGCCATCCGGCCGCGCTTGCCGTCGATCACCCGGAGGCAGACCGCTTCGCCCGGCTGCAGGTCGGCGAAGCCCGACCGGCGCAGCACCTCGATATGGATGAACACGTCCTCGGGTCGGCCGTAGACATTGCCGAAGCCGAAGCCCTTGGTCTTGTCGAACCACTTCACCCGCGCCGGCTCCAGCGGCAGCGCGGCGATCTCGCTCGCATCGCTGTCCTCGAGATCGTCGATCGGGGCGCTGTCGTCCGATTCGGGCGGCCGGATCTCGAGTACCTCCACGGCCTGCGCGCCGCGGGCGGTCCGCTGCGCCAGAACCCTGATTCGGGCGTTGTCCGCTACCGAACTCTGGCCGAAGTTGCGCAGCACGTTGGCGTGCAGAAGGATGTCGCCGCCGCTTTCGTCGGCGACGATGAAGCCGAAGCCCTTCGCCGGGTCGAACCATTTCACGCGGCCCGAGACCTCGTGCTGGCCCTGTTGTTCTTCTGTCATCTTCCGTCGTTTCCCATCGCCGCCCTCTTCCGGCGCGAACCGGGGAGGCTGGATTGTTTTTCAGATTCCCGTGGATGTACTGGTAACCGGAAAAGCGGCTGTCACGGGTTCAGCCGCGAGATCGTCCAACCTTCCTCCAGCGTCGCGCGGCGCCATCGGAAACGATCGTGCAGTCGGAAGGCGCCATCGGCCCAGAACTCGATCTCCAGCGGTTTGACCCTGATGCCTCCCCAGAAGGGTGGCCGCTTTGGCGCGATACCCCGCGCCGCCGTCACTCGTGCCACTTCCGCCATCAACCTGCTTCGGGAAGCAAGCGGCTCGGATTGCCTGGACGCCCAGGCGCCGAGCCGGCTTTGCAACGACCGCGAGGCGTAATACCCGTCCGCCCCCGGCCCTTCCTCCCGACTGGTTATACCCCTGACACGGATCTGCCGCCTGAGCGATTTCCAGTGCATGACGAACGCCACCTTGCCGGTGGCGGCGATCTCGCGCCCCTTGGCCGATCCGTAGTTTGTGTAGAAGAGAAAAGCGTCGGCCTCAATCTCTTTCAGAAGCACCATGCGTGCATTGGGCATCCCTTCGGCGTCGACGGTGGCAAGGGCGATGGCATTGGGGTCGTTCGGCTCGCACCGTTCCGCCTCGGCAAGCCAGGAGCGTGCGATCACGAACGGATCATCACCTGCGAATATTCCGTTCCGATCTGACATTTCCGTTCGATTCCGGCAGGTTCCCGCGATGATTGCAACGGGTGCGGGGGACTCGCCAGATGGCATCTCCCGCCCTTGAAGCATTCTGGAACTTAGCCTAATGCTTCAGCACTCGATAAGAAAGTGGCGCGGGGGCAGATATGGCATCCAAATTGATGGCCGGGAAGCGCGGCTTGGTCATGGGCGTCGCGAACGACAAGTCGATCGCGTGGGGAATCGCCCGGGCCTGTGCCGAGGCGGGGGCCGAGATGGCCTTCTCCTACCAGGGCGAGGCGCTCAAGAAGCGCGTCGAGCCGCTGGCGGCGCAGGTGGGGGTCACCGAGCTTGTCGAATGCGACGTGGCGGATGCCAGCTCGCTCGACGCGCTCTTCGCGCATCTCAAGGCGGTCTGGGGC
>JAGNNA010000500.1 GCA_017990895.1 Reyranella sp. | reverse complement strand
AGGCTGGCACCAGGTCGAACAATTCGACGATGTCGGCGTTGCGCATGCGGATACAGCCGTGCGATCCCGGCTTGCCCATCTCGGCGCGATCCGGTGCGCCATGGATATAGATGAAGCGGCGCATCGTGTCGACGCGGCCAAGCCGATTCCGCCCAGGCTCGCAGCCGGAAAGCCAGAGAATCCGCGTCAGGATCCAGTCGCGTCCGGGATGGCTTTGCTCCAGGTCGGCAGACCAAACCTCGCCGGTCGGTCGGCGCCGGACGAAAATGGTGTTTTCCGGCGCACCGCTGCCAATTTTTGCCCGAATCAGGTGTCGACCGCGCGGCGTCTGAAAACTGCCAAATACCTCGCCGACGCCCGCCTTGCCGGTGGATATCGAGTATTCGCGCAACAACTGCCCGGCGTCATCGAACAACGTCAATAACTGGCGGGCAACCGAAATGTGGATTTTCACTGCGGTTTCCGGCGCCGTTCGGCAAAAAAGGTGGAAAGCACGGCGCTACATTCCTCGGCAAGAATCCCGCCGGTGATGGTGGTGTGGTGGTTCAGCCGCTCGACGCCGAAGAGATCTACCACGCTACCGTGCACGCCGGTCTTGGGATCGCGCGCCCCATAGATCACCCGGGCAATCCGCGCATGGAGAATGGCGCCGGCACACATCGCGCAGGGTTCCAGGGTAACGAACAGTTCGCAACCCGGCAGGCGGTAATTGCCGAGATTGCGTGCAGCGTCGCGCAGGGCGGCAATTTCGGCATGCGCGGTCGGGTCGCTTTCACCGATCGGACTATTGAATCCCCGCCCGACAATTTCGCCAGCTCGGACCACGACGGCACCCACCGGCACCTCGCCCAGGCACTCGGCGGCACGAGCCAGAGAAATGGCCTCGCGCATGAAGAACTCATCGCCGAGCATGACGGAATTACCGCTTATTCCCACTCAATTATTTCCTGCGCCTGTAAACCCGCATGAAATATAGCGTTTTGGTCGCTCATATTTCCGTCTACCGTCATGTCTACCGTCATAGGATGAGTGCTTGTGTGAGGTGGTCGCTCCGGCCGGCTAAGCACTGTCATCAATGCGATCCGGGCCGAGGCGCTGTAGGGGGCCGTTGAAGCCAAAGATCGCGTCGAACACCTTGATTATATAGAAAATTGCCGCTCATGCCGATGTGCGTGAGTCCATACAGGATGTCAGAAGCGCACTATCGCCAAACATGCCGGCAGTCTGAAAGCACAACGCCCTCGCCTCACGGCCACCAGCTATCCCCAGGAACGCCCGCAGGTTGCTCCTAGCGCACATTAGGCACCTGACAGGTCGTCAGGGCCCAGATAAGTGAGGTCGATCCTGCCGACGTCCTGAGACACCTGGGCACGCATTAAACCCGCTCTACCGGAATTAAGCGCAGCCTGCACTGTGCCCAGCGGTGTGCCGTCAGCCGAGAGTACGCATGGCTGACCGCCCCAGTGATGGACCTGGACGGGCGTGTCCGGCGGCGGCGGTGCGCCGAGCCACGCCACATTCGCCCAGTACCTCCGGTCGGCCCAGGTGCGGTTCTCCCGCGGGGAGAAACTTTGCACGAACTCGGTCCACATCGCCTTCGTCTCGGCGGTCGGCCAATCGGGCTGGGCGCTACATGCGGCGACCACTTCCGAATTGAGCCATTGTCGAAGCTCCTGGCCCCTCTGGAAGGTCGCGCCGGTGTCAGTCACGGCCTTAATGGCAGCAAGCCTCGAGTTGAACCCCGCCTGGATGAGGATCGAGGCCGAACGGTTCAGCGTCCCGGTTTCGACAGCTGGGACGGCTACGCCAAGCTCGTGGTCTTCGAGCAGGAAGCCGCCGATGGTGTCGCCGTTGGCGGCCGCACGAACGCGGATGGCCTCCATTGCCCAAGGCAGGCGATAGACGAGTCCCCCTTCGATGAACTGCAGCGTCTCCGACTCCTGACCGACGGCGATGGCAGCAAGGGGCTGGCCGAGAAGCCAGGTACGCAGGATGTCGCGCCAGTTGGCGGGCATGGGGTCGGGCCTGAAAGGATAGAAGGCGAAGATGCGCTCGGCGATGCTCGTGATCGCCACGATCGCCGCCTCGGCATCACCGTCGAGAATGCCACCATTAGCCTGAACCAGGAGAAGGTTGGCGTCCGCCGCGATAGCGTCGAGTGCATGCCCGGTCGTCAACCCGACGCCGGCGAGGAAATAGCCCCGGCGCCGCGCCGCCGTCGACTGATTCCAGATGTGCCGGCTGCGCGAAACGAGGCCCGCCTTGAGGGCCTGTTGCACCTGCTCGTTCTGTCGTAGCAGGCGACGGTGCCAGAGAGAGGACTGTAGGATGTCATCCAGCGCGGCCTCGACCCCCTCGTCCGGGATGTCGTTTTCGCCTATGAGGCTAAGGATTGCCGTGTCGAGCGTTGCGACGTGCTGCTCCCAGTCGGCCAGGGCGCGCTCGCGGTCCTCCGGCGTCTCGTTCGCGACATCGGGGAAGGTCCATGCTGCCGCGTTATTGACGACATACTCGACGAGTTGACTCAGGTCGCCGCCGATGCGGGCGCGCATGCGGGATAGCAGCGCCGCGACCAACTGCACCAGCCCGCTCTCCATATTGCGCGCGCCGAGATCGTTGATAAGGGCTTCCCAGTTGCGCCGCTTCTTCGCGATGTCGTCGAACATGGGGAACAGCACGATGCCTTCCACGTCGACATAGGCACGTCCGGCTCGCCCGATAACGTTCTTGAACTCGGAGATCTCGATCCGTTCGCCGAAGCGATGGAGCGAGTGCATGACCACGGCCGTGGCCGAGAGGTTGAGCCCCTGCGCGAGCGTTGGCGATGAGATGGTGACCTTGAGGACGTTGTCGCGTAGCAGGCGCTCGACCTCCTTGCGATAGGCGGTTGGCAGGGCGCCATGATGCAATGCGACGCCGAGGCGCAGGCATTTGAGGATGGCGCTATCCGGCCCGAGCCATTCCTCGCCGAGCGCGATCGCGGTGTTGAGGACGACAGGGTCCGCCTCGAGCAACGAATGAAGCGCGCCTCGCTCATGGAGATCGACGATTACATCTGCGAAGGGCTCGACGCTGCGCCGCTCCGGGCAGAAGATGAGGACGGTCTGCCCATCCTCGACCAGCCGCCAGGCCGTCGCGAGGCAGAGCTCGCGCTGATCGCAGGGGAATAGCTTGGTTCGACGACGCTTTGGCGGCACCCAGTTCGGG
>JAGNNA010000138.1 GCA_017990895.1 Reyranella sp. | reverse complement strand
GGCCATGGCTGGCAGGGCAAGCACACCAACCTGGTGTCGCGCCGTTTCGGCTCCTGGTTGTTCCTGGGCGAGCTACTCCTGTCGATCGAGCTGCCGGCCGACGAGGCCGAGACCGATCATTGCGGCCAGTGCCGTGCCTGCCTCGATGCCTGCCCGACCAACGCCTTCCCCGCGCCCTATCAGCTCGATGCGCGGCGCTGCATCTCCTATCTCACCATCGAGCATGCCGGCCCGATCGATCGCGAATTCCGGACGGCGCTCGGCAACCGCATCTACGGCTGCGACGATTGCCTCGCCGCCTGCCCGTGGAACAAGTTCGCCCGGGAATCGCGCGAAGCCGACTTCACGCCGCGCGCCGAGCTGCAGGCGCCGCTGCTGGCCGAACTCGCCACACTCGACGATGCGACTTTCCGCACACGCTTCTCCGGCACGGCGGTGAAGCGCATCGGCCGCAACCGCTTCCTGCGCAACGTCGCCTATGCGCTCGGCAACAGCGCCGCGCCCGCCACCGCCCTGCCGGCCGTCGAGCGGCTTCTGAAAGATGCTTCGCCCCTGGTGCGGGGCGCCGCCGTCTGGGCCCTGTCGCAGCTCGCGCCCGATGCGCTCTCGCGCCTCGGCTCGCCTACCGACGAACCGGATGCCGGCGTCCTTCGCGAATGGGCGGCCGCGACTACAAACTCGGCAGGTTGAGCCCTTTCTCGCGGGCACAGTCGATGGCGTCCTGGTAGCCGGCATCGGCATGGCGCATGACGCCGGTCGCCGGATCGTTCCAAAGCACGCGCTCGACCCTCTTGCCCGCTTCCGGTGAGCCGTCGCAGACGATGACCATGCCGGCATGCTGGGAGAAGCCCATGCCGACGCCGCCGCCATGGTGCAGCGACACCCAGGTCGCACCCGAGGCGCAGTTGAGCAGGGCGTTCAGCAGCGGCCAGTCGGACACGGCGTCCGATCCGTCGCGCATGCCCTCGGTCTCGCGGTTGGGGCTGGCGACCGATCCCGAGTCGAGATGGTCGCGGCCGATCACGATCGGCGCTTTCAGCTCGCCCTTGGCCACCATTTCGTTGAAGGCGAGGCCGAGGCGATGACGGTCGCCCAGCCCGACCCAGCAGATGCGCGCCGGCAGACCCTGGAACTTGATGCGCTTCTTCGCCATGTCGAGCCAGTTGTGGAGATGCTTGTTGTCGGGCAGCAGCTCCTTCACCTTTTCGTCGGTGCGGTAGATGTCGTCGGGATCGCCCGACAGCGCGGCCCAGCGGAACGGACCGACGCCGCGGCAGAACAGCGGCCGGATATAGGCCGGCACGAAGCCCGGAAAGCTGAACGCGTCGGCCACGCCCTCCTCCAGCGCCATCTGGCGGATGTTGTTGCCGTAATCGACCGTCGGCACACCGAGCTTGTGAAACTCCAGCATGGCGCGCACATGGCCCGCCATCGACTGCTTCGCCGCCTTGGCGACGCCGGCCGGGTCGCTGGCCCGCTTCGCTTCCCAGTCGGCCAGGGTCCAGCCCTTGGGCAGGTAGCCGTTGACCGGATCGTGGGCCGACGTCTGGTCGGTAACGCAGTCCGGCCGTACGCCGCGCCGCAGCAGTTCGGGAAGGATTTCGGCGGCGTTGCCCAGCAGGCCGACCGAGACCGCCTTCTTCTCCGCCACCGCCTTGCCGATGATTGCGAGCGCATCGTCGAGGTCCTTGGCCTGGACGTCGAGATAGCCGGTGCGCAGGCGGAACTCGATGCTGCTCGGCCGGCATTCGATGGCGAGGCACGAGGCGCCGGCCATGGTCGCCGCCAGGGTCTGCGCGCCGCCCATGCCGCCCAGGCCCGCGGTCAGGATCCAGCGGCCCGCGAGGCTGCCACCGTAGTGCTGGCGCGCCATCTCGACGAAGGTCTCGTAGGTGCCCTGAACGATGCCCTGGCTGCCGATGTAGATCCACGAGCCGGCCGTCATCTGGCCATACATCATGAGGCCCTTGCGATCGAGCTCGTTGAAATGCTCCCAGGTCGCCCAGCGCGGAACGAGATTGGAGTTGGCGATCAGCACGCGCGGCGCATCGGCATGGGTGCGGAACACGCCGACCGGCTTGCCCGACTGCACCAGCAGGGTCTCGTCGGCCTCGAGCTTGCGCAGCGAGGCCACGATGCGGTCGAAGCTCTCCCAGTCGCGCGCGGCGCGGCCGATGCCGCCATAGACGACGAGCTCGCCCGGCTTCTCGGCAACGTCGGGATCGACGTTGTTCATCAGCATGCGCAGCGGCGCCTCGGTGAGCCAGCTCTTTGCTGAAAGCTCGGTGCCGTGCGGCGCGCGGACGGTGCGGGCGTTGTCGATGCGGTTCATGGTGTCTCCTGAAGGGCAGGCAGGAAGCCGGAGCCGACGGTGGCGACGATCGTGCCGTCGGCAACTAACGCAGTGGCCTTTTCCATGTCGGGATGGAAATGGCGGTCGTCCTCAAGGTGCGGCACGGCGTTGCGCAGCAAGGTACGCACCGCCTCAAGCGGCGGGCTGGAGGCCAGCGGCCGATGGAAGTCGCAGCCCTGGGCCGCCGCCAGTAGCTCGATGCCGATGATGCACGAGACATTGGCCGCCATGTCGAGCAGACGGCGCGCGCCATGCGCGGCCATCGAGACATGGTCTTCCTGGTTGGCCGAGGTCGGGATCGAATCGACGCTGGCGGGATGGGCCCGCTGCTTGTTCTCTGAGACCAGCGCCGCCGCTGTCACCTGCGGGACCATGAAGCCCGAGTTGAGGCCCGGCCGCGGTGTCAGGAAGGCCGGCAGGCCCGACAGAGCCGGATCCACCAGCATGGCGATGCGCCGCTCGGCCAGCGAGCCGATCTCGCACAGGGCCAACGCGATCATGTCGGCGGCGAAGGCGACCGGCTCGGCGTGGAAGTTGCCGCCGGACAACGCCTCCTCGGGGTCGGTGAAGATCAGCGGATTGTCGGTGACGCCGTTGGCTTCCGTCGCCAGCGTGGCTGCCGCCTGCCGCAGGATGTCGAGAACGGCGCCCATGACCTGCGGCTGGCAGCGCAGGCAGTAGGGATCCTGCACCCGCTCGTCGCCCACCAGATGCGAGGCGCGGATCGCCGAGCCCGTCATCAGGCGGCGCAGCGCGTCCGCCGTCGCGATCTGGCCGCGGTGACGCCGCAACAGGTGAATACGCGGATCGAACGGCGCATCCGAGCCGCGCGCGGCATCTGTCGAGAGCGCACCGGTCACCAGCGCGGCGCCATAGAGGTTCTCGGCCTCGAACAGGCCGGCCAGCGCATACGCGGTCGAGAACTGCGTGCCGTTCAGCAGCGCGAGCCCTTCCTTGGCGGCCAGCACCAGCGGCTTCAGCCCGGCATCGCCCAGCGCTTGCGCGGCCGGCACGACCTCGCCCTCCACGATGAACGAGCCGACGCCGATCATGGCCGCGCTCATATGGGCGAGCGGCGCCAGATCGCCCGAGGCGCCCACCGAGCCCTGGCAGGGCACGACGGGCGTCAGCCCTTCCGCGAGCATCGTCTCCAGCAGCCGCACCGTCGCCGGCTGCACGCCCGACGCGCCCTGCGACAGGCTGCCGAGCTTCAGCGCCATCATCAGGCGCACCACGGGCGCGGGCATCGGCGTCCCCACGCCGGCGGCGTGGCTGAGCACGATGTTGCGCTGAAGGGTTTGCAGGTCGGCTTCGTCGATGCGGACGCTGGCCAGCTTTCCGAAGCCGGTATTGATGCCGTAGACGGGCTGGTGCCTGGCGAGGATGGCCGACACCGCGCGTGCCGACTTGTCGATCACCTCGTAGGCTGCAGGGTCGAGGCTCACCGTGGCGCCGCGATAGATGTCGCGCCAGGCCGACAGCGGAACGGTTCCAGGCGTGATCACGATCGCCTTCATATGCCCCTCCAGACCCGCGCGTGCAGCGGATTGAACCCCATGCGGTAAACCAGCTCGGCCGGGCGCTCGATGTCCCAGATCACGAGGTCGCACCATTTGCCGGCTTCGAGCGTACCGACGCTGTCGAGGCGGCCAAGCGCCCGCGCCGCCTCGCGCGTCACGCCAGCCAGGCACTCGTCGACCGTGAGCCGGAACAGGGTCGCGCCCATGTTCATGGCCAGCAGCAGCGACGTGAGCGGCGAGGTGCCTGGATTGCTGTCGGAGGCGAGAGCGATCTTCACGCCATGCTGGCGCAGCAGCTCAACCGGCGGCTTGTGGGTCTCACGCACGAAATAGAAAGCGCCCGGCAGCAGCACGGCGACCGTGCCGGCAGTGGCCAAGGCCTTCACGCCCTGCTCGTCGACATGCTCCAGATGGTCCGCCGACAGAGCGCCGTAGCGGGCCGCGAGGCTCGCGCCGTGCAGGTTGGAGAGCTGCTCGGCATGCAGCTTCACGCGCAGGTCCCTCGCCTTGGCCGCCTCGAAAACTCTCTCTATCTGTTGCGGCGTGAAGGCGATGCCTTCGCAAAAGCCGTCCACTGCATCGGCCAGTCCGGCGCGGGCGACGGCCGGCAGCATCTCGTCGCAGACCTTGCCGATATAGGCATCCTTGTCGCCGTTCGCTTCCGGCGGCAACGCGTGCGCCCCGAGGAACGTCGTCGTCACCGACAGCGGCCGCATCTCGCCGATGCGGCGCGCCGCCCGCAGCGACTTCAGCTCGCTGGCGAGGTCGAGCCCGTAGCCCGACTTGATCTCCATGGTGGTGACGCCTTCGCCGATCAGCGCATCGACCCGCGGCAGAGCGCTGGCGACCAGCGCGTCTTCCGTCGCCGCGCGGGTCGCCCGCATGGTCGAGACGATGCCGCCTCCCGCACGCGCGATCTCCTCGTAGCTGGCGCCGGCCAGCCGCAGCTCAAACTCGTGCGCCCGGTTGCCGCCGTAGACAATGTGGGTGTGGCAGTCGACCAGGCCCGGCGTGATCCAGCGTCCGCCGCAATCGATCGTCTCGGCAGCGTCGAGCGACGGCGCGTCCGTTACCGCGCCGGCAAAGACGATGCGCCCCTCGCGCGCGGCCAACAGCCCGTCCTCGACGATACCCGGTCCGTCGCCGGTCAGGGTCGCGAGGCGTGCATTCTTCCAGAGGCGGTCACATTGCATGGCGGTCGTATTATGACTATACATAACAATATGTCCAGAACCGCCCTCTGGTTCCGCTCCCTGCTCCTGCCCGACGGCTGGGCCGACGACGTGCGCCTCTCCGTGGCGGACGGCCGGATTGAAACACTATCGAGGAACACTCCCGCCGAAACGGGAGACGAGATCCACGAGATCGGCCTGCCCGGCTTGCCCAACCTGCACAGCCACGCCTTCCAGCGCGGCATGGCGGGCCTCACCGAGCAGCGCGGCAACACGGAGGACAGTTTCTGGACCTGGCGCGAGGCGATGTACCGCTTCGTCGATCATATGGGTCCCGACGAGGTCGAGGCGATCGCAGCCCAGGCCTTCCTGGAGATGCTCGAAAGCGGCTTCACGCGTGTCGGCGAGTTCCACTACGTGCATCACGACCCGACCGGCACGCCCTATGCCGACATCGCCGAACTGGCGACCCGGATCGCCGCGGCAGCGAGCGAGACCGGCATCGCCCTGACGCTGCTCCCCGTCTTCTATCTCCATGCGGGCTTTGGCGGCTTGCCCGCTGTGCCGGGGCAGCGGCGCTTCACCAACGACGTCGACCGCTACGGCCGGCTGATCGACGCGAGCCGCAAGGCCGTGTCTTCGCTGCCTGGGGCCATGGTTGGCATCGCACCGCACAGCCTGCGCGCAGCGACACCTGAAGAGATCACGGCGATCCTGCCGCTCGCCGCGGACGGCCCCATTCACATTCACGTCGCAGAGCAGACGAAGGAGGTCGAGGACTGCCTCGCCTGGTCCAGCAAGCGGCCGGTCGAACTTCTGCTCGATCGCCTGCCGGTCGACGAACGCTGGTGCCTCGTCCACGCGACGCATGTCACCGAGGCCGAGAGCGCCGGCATCGCGGCACGCTGCGCGGTGGTGGGTCTGTGCCCGATCACCGAGGCCAATCTCGGCGATGGCATCTTTCCGGCACAGTCCTTCATGGACCGAAGCGGCCGGTTCGGCGTCGGCTCCGATTCCAACGTCCTGATCAACGCTGCCGAGGAACTGCGCCTCCTCGAATATGGACAGCGCCTCGCCTTGCGCACCCGCAATGCGCTGGCCCGGCCCTCGACACCATCGGTAGGACGCAGCCTGTTCGACGCCGCCCTTGCCGGCGGCGCACAGGCGCTCGGCGCGCCGTCGACGCTCGCCATCGGCCAGCCCGCCGATCTGGTGAGCCTGAAAGCCGGCGACACCGCACTCGCGCATCGCCAACACGACCGCCGGCTCGACGGCTGGATCTTTTCGGGCGGCCGCCGGACCGTCGACTGCGTCTGGCGCGCCGGCGCGAAGATCGTGCAGGACGGCCGGCACATTCACCGCGACGCGATCGGCAAGCGCTACCGGCAGGCGCTCCACAAGGTGCTACAAGCCTCATGAGAAGCGCGCCTGAGTCTCTCCATCAAAAAATCCTCGGCGACCTGCAGGGCAAGATCCTGTCAGGCAAGCTGGCGCCCGGCGCGCGCATCGCCACCGAACACGAGTTGGCCGAGGCCTACGACTGTTCGCGCATGACGGTGAGCAACGTACTGGCCAAGCTCGCGCGCGCCGGCCTGGTCGAGCGCCGCCGCAAGGCCGGCACCTTCGTCACCCGGCCGCAGTCGCAGGCGGCGGTCCTGGAGATCCACGACATCAAGGCGGAGGTGCTGGCGCTCGGCCGTTCCTATCGCTTCGAGCTGGTCTCCCGCGCGACCCGACGAAGCACCGCGGCGGATCGCGAGCGTCTGGGCAGCCGATCTGGCGGCCGCGTGGTCGAACTCGTCGTCCGGCATTTCGCGGGCGAGCGGGTCTTCTGCCTTGAAGAGCGTTTGATCAATGCCGAGGCCGTGCCCGAGGCGGCCCATCAGGATTTCCGCGGGATTTCACCCGGCCGGTGGCTGCTCGACAGCGTGCCCTGGACCGCTGCGGAGCACCGCATCGGCGCCAGCAACGCCGCCAAGCCGGCGGCCTCCGCGCTGGGCGTGAAACCCGGCATGGCCTGTCTCGTCGTGGAGCGGCGCACCTGGCGCGCCGCCCTGCCCGTCACCCACGTCCGCCTCACCTACCCCGGCGATTCGCACCAGCTCGTGGCGCGCTTCACGCCGACATCGGCCTGAGTGGCGCGCTCCAATAATTACCGATTCGCCCGCGCCACGGCGGCGTTCAACAGAAGGTTGGCGCCGGGCACCGAGCGGGTGAGTTCGATCGCTTCGTTGACGTTGTGGCTGATGCCTTCGAAGCAAGGCGTGAAGATCATCGCGGTCGGCGCCATCGTCGCGACGGCGTAGGCGTCGTGGCCGGCCTGGCTCCTCATCTCTCGATAGGGCAGTCCGAGGTCGTTCGCCGTCGACTTGAGCAGCTCGATGCATTCGGGCGCGAACAATTCGCTGCCCCAGCTCCAGCCCTCGGCGATCTCGATCTCGACATTCGCTTTCTTCGCCGCTGCGGCGATGGCGGCGTCGACCTCGGCGCGCATCGACTTGAAGCGGCTTTCGTCGATGTGACGGAAGTCGATGGTCAGCTTGACTTGCTCGGCATAGGTGCCGGCGAGATTGGGAAAGCTTTCGATGCGGGTCGTCGTGGTGCGACCCTCATCGGCGGCATAGGCGAGGCCGATGTCGTTGACCGCCGCGATGACGTAACCGGCGCCGACCAGCGCGTTGCGCCGCTGCGCCATCGGCGTGCCGCCGGCATGCCCGGTGTCGCCGTTGATCGTGAGGCGCAGCGCCTGTGTCTTGTAGCCACCGACCACGATGCCGACGTCGCAGCCCTCGCGATCCAGCACGGGCGCCTGCTCGATGTGCAGTTCGAGATAGGAATCGAATTTACGGCCCACCGGAGCGGGGCCGGCATAGCCGATCTCGTCGAGCGCTTCCGCGACCGTGATGCCGGCATCGTCGGTGGTCGCCAGCACGCTTTCCAGCGGCAGGACGCCGGCGAAGGCCATCGAACCCATCATCGGCGGATTGAAGCGCGCGCCTTCTTCGTTGGTCCAGCAGATCACCTCGATGCCGCGCCTGGTCTGCAGGCCACGGTCGTTCAGCGTCCGCACGACTTCGAGGCCGCACAGCACGCCCAGGATGCCGTCGTAGCGACCGCCGCAGATCTGCGTGTCGAGATGGCTGCCGATCGCGACCGGTGGCAGCGACGGATCGGTGCCCGGCCGGCGCGCGAAGATGTTGCCGAGCCGGTCGATCTCCACGGTGCAGCCCGCTGCGTTCGCCCAGTCGACGAACAGGTCGCGCATCTGCTTGTCCTCGGCCGATAGCGCGAGGCGGCGCAGACCGACGTCGCGGAAGCGACCGATCTCCGCCGACCGTTCGAGACTCTCCCACAGGCGTTCGGGATCGATCTCCAGGACGTTTGCGACCATGCGGCGCTCCTTTTGCGTGCGGCTTTCTGAACAGGCGGTGGCATTCTAACCAAGAAGCGTGCCAGCGACCGAGGACCAGGAAGCGATCATGGACGACGATTACGACTACATCATCATCGGCGGCGGCTCGGCCGGCGCGACCCTCGCCGCCCGGCTGAGCGAGGATCCCGCGATCCGCGTCCTGCTGCTCGAAGCCGGTCGCGACTTCCGCACCGCCCAGACACCGCACCATCTGCGCATTCCCAATCCGCTGCGCGCCATCGGCGACGACAATTACCGTTACCCGAAGCTGCTCGCGCGCCGCACCGAGCGCCAGGAACCCAAGCTGCTGTGGCGCGGCCGCGCGATCGGCGGCAGCTCGACCATCAACGGCCAGATCGCGATCCGCGGCATCCCCGAGGACTTCGAGGATTGGGCCTCCCTGGGGGCCACAGGCTGGGGCTGGGAGGCCTGCCTGCCCTACTTCCGTAAGCTCGAGACCGACGTCGATTTCGGCGATGCGCCCTATCACGGCAAGGATGGCCCGATCCCGGTCTATCGCGCTCCCATCGATCAGTGGGGCACCGTTGACCGCGCTCTCCGGGAAGCCGCGCTGGGCCTCGGCTATCCCTGGTGCGACGATCACAATGCGCCGACCGGGACCGGCGTCGGGCCTTATGCGATCAACAGCCGCGAGGGCCTGCGCATCTCGACCAATGACGGCTATCTCGAGCCGGCACGCGGCCGCTCCAATCTGACGATCGTCGGCCAGGCGGTCGTCGACACGCTGCTGTTCGAAGGCAATCGGCCTCATGTCAGCGGCGTGCGCGTCCGGATGGGAGGCGAAGCGCGCCGGGTGCGGGCACGGCGCGAAGTCATCCTGTCGGCCGGCGCGATCCATTCGCCGGCGATCCTGCAACGCTCCGGAATCGGGCCGCACGACTGGCTCGACACGTTGGGGATCGAGGTCGTGGCCGACCGGCCGGTCGGGAAGCACCTGCTCGACCATCCGATCCTCGGCCTGATGCTCGACCTGCGTGACGATGCTCGGGTGAGCACGCTGATGCACCGCCACACCAATTGCTGCCTGCGCTACTCGTCAGAGCTGGCGGGCTCCGGCGTCAACGACATGATCATGATCGCCGGCAATCTGCGGCCGGCGGAAGATGGCGGGACGGCGCGCGCACGCCTCGCCGTCTCCGCCTTCCAAGCCTTCAGCGAAGGCACTGTGCGCATCACCACACGTGACCCCGTTATCGACCCGCGGGTCGACGAACGCATGCTGTCGGACGAGAGCGATCTCATCCGGATGCGCGACGGCGTGCAGCGGATGCGGGTCCTTTGCCTGCAACCCGCCTTCAAGGCGATCTCGACCTTCGTCCAGTACGGCACGACCGGCCGCTCGATCGACGAGCCGTTCGACCCTCAAGCCATGGACGACTGGATGTTCGACGAATGCTCCGACGCCCAGCATGCCAGCGGCACGTGCCGCATGGGCACGGCGGACGATCCGCGGTCGGTGGTCGATCCGGAATGTCGCGTGATCGGCGTGTCAGGGCTGCGGGTCATCGACGCGTCGATCATGCCGACCGTGGTGCGCGCCAACACGCACTTCACGACGGTCATGATCGCGGAAAAGATGGCAGCCGAGCTAAAACTGTCCCGTCCGCGCGGCGGCTCTTAGGACGGCAGGGCCTTCGACCGGGCCCGGTTGACGGCATCGGTGCAGTTTTGGCCCCGGAGCGGCGCGCGGATCTTCCAGCACATCGTCTCGTCGTCCCTGGTCACGCCGGAGTTGCAGTAGAAGACATCCTTCTTCTTCTGCAGCCACACACCGCCCGGAACCGCCGCCTTGATCTCATAGCTATCCGCCAGCAGGTCCGACGTCGAAAGGCCGGGCTGTTCCACGTGCTGCGACGCACATGTCGCCTCACCCGGCATCACCGAAGACTGCGGTATTGCTGCAGATTACGGAGAGGCCTGCGGGCCAAGCGGCTCAGGCAATCTGGCTGGCTGCGCATAGGCGATGGCTGCGATCGACAGGACAACAGCCATTACACCCGAAACAACGAATTTCGTGTTCGTTTCCATCTGTTGAACCCCAGTTTCCGAACGGCGCCCCACGCGCCGATCGGAACTCGTTTACTTCCTACACCCCATAATTGCACCGTAACGGCAACCTTGCAAGTGGCATTTGCAATGAAAGAATATGCAGAGGTCAGGCGAGGCTCTTGGACGCGATCTCGAAGACGTCGCGCGACAGGCCGGGCGTCGCGACGATGCGCTCGAGTTCGCGCCTCATGAGGCCCTGCCGGTCCTTGTCGTAGCGGCGCCAGGAGCCCAGCGGGCCGAGGAGACGGGCCGCGATCTGCGGGTTGAGCAAGTCGGTGGCCAGGACCTGGTCGGCAAGGAAACGATAGCCGGCGCCTCCCGCCTGATGGAACTGGACCGGGTTGCCCGACGCAAAGGCGCCGACCAGCGAATAGACCCGGTTGGGGTTCCTGCGGTCGTAGGACGGATGGTCGACAAGCCCCTTCACACGGTCGAGCGTCCCCGCCGTCGGCGTGCGCGCTTGAATGGCGAACCACTTGTCGAGGACCAGCGCCTCCCCCTTCCAGCGCTCATGGAAAGCCGCGAGCGCGGCCTCGCCCTCGCTGCCGCCGAGTTCGGCGAGGACGGTCAGGCCCGCGATGGACTCCGTCATGTTGCTCGCGCTCTCGAAGTACTCGACCGCCCGTCGCCGGGCCGCGTCGCCCTTGTCGGTCGAAAGGTAGGATAGCGCCGCGCCGCGAAGGCGCCGGCGACCCACCTCGCCGGGCGTGAATCGATAGGGACCGGCTGCGTGGGCCGCGTCATAGACGGAGGACCAGCGATCGGCGAGCCGGGCGGATAACACCGAACGAACGCGTTGCTGAGCGGCCCACAGCCCCTCGATATCGATCTCCGGCATGAGTTCGCCGAGGAATGCGAGGCCCGGAAGGGTCACGGCGTCGGCGATGAAGGAGCGGTCGAGCCGCTGGTCGTCGAGCGTCCGGCGGATGGCGTCGACAAAATGGTCGGGCACGTCCATGGGCCGGCCGACCCTGCGGGCCTCGACGAGCTCGAGGATCAGCCGGGCGCCGAGCTGCTGACCCGCCTCCCAGCGCGCGAACGGGTCGCTGTCGTGCGCCATCAGGAAGGTCAGCTCGTCGTCCGAGCGCGGCGCGTCGAGCTTCACCGGCGCGGAGAAGCCGCGCAGCAGGGATGCGACCGGCTTCTCGGGCACGTCCTCGAAGACGAAGACGTCGCGCGCATTGCGCACATCGAGCACGCGGGTGGTGCCGCCAGCCGACGCCTCTCCCGCCAGCTTCAGCGGCAGGTCTCGGCCGGCGCCATCCAGCAGCCCGACCGATAGCGGAATGTGCATCGGCTTCTTCTCGGACTGCCCGGGCGTCGGCCGCAGATACTGGCCGACCGTCAGCGTATAGCGCTCGCCAGCCGCGTCATAAC
>JAGNNA010000498.1 GCA_017990895.1 Reyranella sp. | reverse complement strand
TCTGCCGACTGGTCCCGGCTTCGATACACATGTCGTTCGCCGGGGGTGGGAGGTCAATGCGGCTCCTCGACGGAGTTCATATCCGATCGCCTGCCGGTTGTGGGATTTAGCAGGTCTGGAAGCCGCTTTATGAATCGCCTCGTGCTGAAATTCGGCGGTACGTCGGTCGCCAACCTCGAGCGCATTGCGCACGTGGCGGATATCGTCGCCGCGCGCCGCGCCGAAACCCGTGCGATCGCTGTGGTCGTCTCCGCCATGTCCGGCACGACCAACCAGCTCGTCGAATGGACCAAGGGCGCCGCCGGCCCGGATCTGCATGGTCCGGACTATGACGACGAATACGATGTCGTGGTGGCTTCCGGTGAACAGGTCACGGCCGGCCTCCTGGCGCTCGCACTTCGCAGGAAGGGTCTGAAAGCCCGCTCCTGGCTCGGCTGGCAGCTCCAGCTCCGCACCGACGAAGCCCATGGCAAGGCGCGCATCATGGGCTGCGAAAATCCAGAATTCATCCGCTCGGTCGATAGTGGCGAGATCGCCGTCGTCGCCGGCTTCCAGGGCGTGGACGACAAGGGCCGCGTCTCGACGCTCGGCCGTGGCGGCTCGGATACATCTGCTGTCGCCGTTGCTGCTGCGCTCAAGGCGTCGCTCTGCGACATCTATACGGACGTCGATGGCGTCTACACCACCGACCCGCGCATCACGCCCAAGGCGCGCCGTCTCGAAAAGATTTCCTACGAAGAGATGCTGGAACTTGCGTCACTGGGCGCAAAAGTCCTGCAGACCCGCTCGGTCGAACTGGCGATGAACCATCGCGTTCCCGTGCGCGTGCTCTCTTCATTTGAAGGCCCTGTGCCTTCCCCCAATACCGGTACGCTCGTGTGCGATGAGGAACAGATCGTGGAAAAGCAGGTTGTCAGCGGCGTCGCTTACTCACGGGACGAAGCCAAGTTCAGCATGATCGGCGTCGAGGACCATCCAGGCGTCGCCGCCACCATCTTTGGCGCGCTTGCCGATGCCGGCGTCAACGTCGATATGATCGTGCAGGCGTCCGCCAAGACGGAAGGCCGTCAGAACATCGTGTTCACCTGCCCGGATCGCGATGCAGCCCACGCCAATTCCGTTCTACTGGGACTTGGCGACAAGGTCGGCTATGAAAGCATGACCGTGTCGAGGGACGTGGCGAAGGTTTCGGTTATCGGCGTCGGAATGCGCAGCCATGCGGGCGTCGCCAAGACCATGTTCCAGGCGCTTTCCGACAAGGGCATCAACATTCAGGTTATTTCGACATCGGAGATCAAGATTTCCGTCCTGATTGATGCATCCTATACCGAGCTTGCAGTACGTGCGCTGCATACAGCCTATGGATTGGACTCGGACTGATTTGGGGGCTTGAGGGCCCCGAACGGAGCGGCCTTTAGTGAGCGACCGCAGCAGACCAGGAGACAAGGGCGGAACGCCCCCACGCGCCCCCGCGGGTGGCGGCGGGGCGAAGCTTCTTCTGTCGCGCTTGCGTGCGCTGATGGCCAACCAGGCGCAGGACCCCAAGCGCCTCGACCGCGTCGTCGAACTCATCGCCAACACCATGGTGGCCGACGTCTGCTCGATCTACCTGCGTTCCGAAGATGAAAGCCTTTTGCTGATGGCGACGCGGGGCCTCGCCCCCGAAGCCGTCGGCCGCACCCGAATGACGGAAAATGAGGGTCTCGTCGGTCTCGTGTCGGCGACGGCCCGGCCGCTGCGCCTGACGGACGCCTTCTCGCACCCGCGCTTCTCTTACCGCCCTGAAACCGGCGAAGACCCGTTCCACTCCTTCCTTGGCGTGCCCATCCTGCGCGGCGGCCGCGTGCTCGGTGTGCTGGTTGTCCAGAACCGCACCGAACGCGTCTATGACGACGAGGAAGCCGAAGCGCTGCAGACGGTCGCCATGGTGCTGGCCGAGCTGGTCGCTGCTGTTGGCGACACACTCAGCGCGGGCCTGCGCCAGACCAGACCGGTCGAACTGCACGGCCGCGTGCTCAACGAAGGCCTCGCGACTGGCAAGGTCCACCTCTACGACCCCGTCGTGCCGCCGACCCAGCTGTTCGCCGCTGACGCCGAACTTGAGGAACGCCGCCTCGATGACGCGCTAGACGCTCTGCGCGCCAATATCGACGCCATGCTCACGCGCGCTGGCCCGGTCCTGTTCGGCGAAAGCCGCGATGTTCTCGAAACCTACCGCCTGTTCGCCCATGACCCGAGTTGGGAAGCCCGTCTGGTCGAAGCCGTCCGCACCGGCCTTTCTGCCGAAGCGGCCGTCGACCGCGTCCGCCGCGAACACCGCGCCCGCCTCGAAAGCGCCCGCGACGCCATGGTGCGCGAGCGGATGCACGATCTCGAGGATCTCGAAAACCGCCTGCTCCGTCAGCTCAATGGTGATGATGGCGGCCGCGAGGCTCCGCGTGGGTCTATCCTGGTCGCCAGCCGTATCGGTCCCGCCGAACTGCTCGAATACCGCGACAGCGGCCTTGCTGGCATCGTGCTGGAAGAGGCTGGCGCAGGCTCTCACGCCGCCATCGTCGCCCGCGCGATCGGCGTGCCGGCGGTTGGCGGCCTTACTGGCCTTGTGACCCGCGCCGAAGACGGTGACCTGATGATCATCGACGGCGAAGCCGGCGTGATCCACATCCGGCCCGAAGCGGAGATCGTTACCAACTTCCACGCCCGCATGGCGCTGTCGGAACAGAAGCGCGCCGAACTCTCGCTCCTGCGCGACAAGCCTGCGACCACCACGGACGGCGTCGAAATCGACCTCTTCATCAACGCCGGCCTGTCGTTCGACCTCGATCATCTCGACGAAGTCGGAGCCAAGGGCGTCGGCCTGTTCCGCACCGAATTCCAGTTCATGGCCTCCGAAACCATGCCCGGCCTCGACGAACAGTCGACCTTCTACAAATCCGTCATCGAGCGGGCAGGGGATCGTCCCGTCGTCTTCCGCACCATCGATCTGGGCGGCGACAAGATCGCCCCGTTCATGGGCCGTCGTGAGCGTGAGGAAAACCCGGCTCTTGGCTGGCGGGCGCTGCGCATGGCGCTCGACCATCCGTTCTTTTTCCGCCGCCAGCTTCGCGCCCTGATCCGCGCCTCGCGCGGCAAGACGCTCCGCCTGATGTTCCCCATGGTCACCACCGTGGAGGAGTTCGAGGCGGCGCGACGTCTTCTCGACAGCGAAATGGAA
>JAGNNA010000497.1 GCA_017990895.1 Reyranella sp. | reverse complement strand
AGCTTCTCGACATCCTCGGCGGCTAGGCCGGGCGACTCGGTGTAGATATTGACCTGGTTTGGCGTGACGTCAGGGAAGGCGTCCACCGGCACGGTCAGCACGGCGCGGACGCCAAAAACGGTCAGCAGCACGAAGCCCAGCAGGACCAGGAGTTTGTAACGCAGCGAGAGATCGACAATTCCGTTTAGCATGCTGCCCCCTTAGTGTGCATGGCCTTCGCCGAGCAGCGACTTCTGCACCCGTGCCTTGAGGGCATAGGTGCCGGCCGTCACCACGCGCTCGCCGGCCTGTAGCCCGGCCTTGATCACGACCCGGCCGCGCAGCCTGTCGCCCAGTTCCACGGTGCGCGACTCGAAGCCGCCATGTTCCTCGATGAACACCGTGGCTTTGCCGTCCACCAGCACGACCGCGTCTTCCGGCAATAGCAGGCCGTGGCCCTTGCCGCCGGTACGGATCGCGGCGGAAGCGAACATCTCGGGCTTGAGCCGTCCATCCGGATTGGCAACTTCGAGGCGCGCCTGGATGGTGCGGGTTTCCTTGTCGACCATTGCCGCGATGTAAGTCAGCTTGCCGCGGAAGACCTGGTCGGGATAGGCGGCGACCGTTACCTCGGCCTCCGCCCCGGTCTTGACGCGGCCGAGGTCCTTCTCGAACAGGTTGGCCTCGATCCACAATGTCGAGAGGTCGGCTACGGTAAATATCAGCTTGTCGGGCTGGGCCAGTTCGCCGAGGATGGCGTGCTTCTCGATCACCGTGCCGGCAAACGGCGTGGTAATCGGAAAAGTCGATACGGCACGGCCATCGTCGGCTGGCGTTGCCGCCACCCCCAGCATGCGCAGCTTGTCGCCGGCGGCGGCGAATGACGCCTTGGCCTTCTCGTACTCGGCGTGGGCGCGCAAATGATCCTTCTGGGCGATGATCTGGTCGCCGTGGAGTTTCTCGGCCCGCTCGAAGTCGGCTTTGGCCACCGCGAGCTGGGTCTTCGCCTGGAGATAGCTGGAGTGCGCCTCCCCCACATCGAGGCTGTCGAGCACGGCCAGCGCCTGTCCGGCCTTCACCCGATCACCGAGATTGACGTGGACCTTGACGATGCGTCCCGGCACCCGTGGCGCGACATGGGTGATACGGTCCTGGTTGGGGCGGATGGTGGCGGTCACGATCAACTGCTCACTGATTTCCTGCGCGACGAGTTCTTCGACCTTGATCCCGGCGGCTTCGATCGCCTCGGCGCTGAGCTTCAATGACTCCTCCTCACCGTGTCCGGCCTCGCCTTCCTTGTGCTCGCCAGGCTTCTCGTGCGCTTTGTCGGCGGCTGCGGCGGGTTTCGCGGCAGCCGGCTGCGCGGCCGCCGTCGGCGATGGTTCGGGTTTGCCGCAGCCGGCCAGTGGGATGCTCGCCATGGCGATCACCAGCGCGATGCCCAGTTCCGTTCTTGATGTCTTCATGAGTTCTTTTCCAATACGTGTGTTCTTCAGGTGGCCGCTCATCATTTCATTCCCGTCCAGCCGGCGCTCTGTTCCAGCTCGCTGCGGGTCAGGGCGAAGTCGGTCATCGCTTCGAGGACCTCGCGGCGGGTGTCGAACACCTGTCGGGTGGCGAGCAGCATCTGGACCAGGCTGATCTCGCCGGCACGGTAGGCGGCAGTCGACAGGCGCTGGTTCTCTTCGAGACGCTGCAACACCGACTGTTCCAGCCGCTGAGTCCGTTGGCGCAAACTGTCGAGCTTCTGCCACAGCGCCAGAACGCGCGCGCGGACGTCACGGCCAGCAGTCTGCTTTTCGATTTCCGCCTGTGTCAGTTCGGCCGACGCCTTGCCGATGCCAGCGGCATTGCGGCGGAAGAATGGCAAGGGAATGGAGACGCTCAGCCCGACGAGCTTCTCGCGAGCATCGCCGGGACCTTCGCGAGCGGAACTCAGACCGACAGTGACGTCGGGATACACCGCCGCACGTTCGAGGCCCAGCCGGTTGCGTGCCGCTTGTTCACGGTAGTCGAGTGCGCGCAGCTGCGCTCGGCTCGCTGCCGCGGCCAGCAACTGTTCCAGGGTATAAGGCAGATCCGGTTTCGCGACGAGCGCTCCTTTGACGACAGGCAGCGTTTCTGCAGGCAGTTGTAGGAGCGTGGCCAGATCGGCGCGGGCCTGAATCAGTTGCTCGCTGACGGTCTCGAACTGATTGCGCGCCCGCCCGAGTTCGACTTCGGCAAGATTGGCGTCGAGCTTGGTGTCTTCTCCCGCGTCGAAGCGCTTTCGGGTCACCGCGCTGTTGTTCTTGATCAGATCGACCAGACCCGTTTCCATCTCGGCGCGTAGTTGCAGGCTCACCACGCGGACGAACTTCTGTTCGACCTCGGCGCGCAATTGCCGGCGGGCTTCCTCGATGGTTTCGCGCAGCGCCGCCAGCTCCTGTTCCGCCGCCGTGCGCCGATAGCCCTGCTGGCCGGCAATCTCCAGCGTCTGCGTCAGGCCGACGTTCCACTCGCGCTGAGTCCGGTCACCGAGCCCCGGATCGGGCACCGTGCGCCGCACGCGTTCAGCGGCGATCTGCGGGTTGTTCCAGAGCAATCCCTGGGCGTCGGCGAGTTGCCCTTCGGCGGTAGCAAGGTTGGCCTGGGCGCTCTTCAGCGTGGGATTGGCCTGTTCCGCAAGTTGCCATGCGTGTTCCAGGGTCAGAGGGAGATCAGCAGCCGAGGTGGCGAGTCCGGCGGACGCGGGTGTCGCAACGGTCTTGACCAGGTGCTGTGAGTTTTGCGCGTGGGCGGGCAACGCGGCGAGCAGCCCCAGCGATAGCAATAGTGTCTTTTTCATCGAATTCCTCAGCGAGTTGAATCATGCGAAGAATCCGACGGAACGCAGCCGACGGCCCGCTGGTGCGGACTCGGTCAGCCGTCAAGGACGAAAAGGTGTAGCGCGTCCCGCCGGATCAGGCGAGGCGGGCGAGTGGCGGACGGTCGAAGGGATCGACGGTGGTGGAGCGGAACTCCGCGAGAGGGGATGCCACGAGTTGGGGTGGGCTGTTATCGCCCAGCGTCGGCGACAAAGCCGGGACAAACGACGAGAACGACAGATGGCAGAATCCGCAGTCGGGATCGATCTGGACTCCGGTGTCGTTCGACTTGTCCGCCGAGCGATCATGTTGATGCATGTGATGCCCGAAATGCGCTGCCTGCGAAGATTCCTTCTGATGCTGGCAGTAGCCGGATGCTGCCGCGAAGGC
>JAGNNA010000137.1 GCA_017990895.1 Reyranella sp. | reverse complement strand
AGAGGTCCGCGATCGTTTGACCCGAATTTCGTTCGTTGGCAGTGTGAAAACCCCTGACAACGAGAAAAGCCATCGATCATGGATTTTGCCTTTTCCGAACAGCACGAGGCCGTCCGCGATACCGTGAGGCGCCTATGCCAGACGGAGCATCAGAAGCTGGTGACGGCGGCCGAGGAGAACGAAGTTCTGCCGCGCGAGGTGTTCGCGCGCTGGGGCGAACTCGGCCTGCTGGGCGTGCGCTATCCCGAAAGCGACGGCGGCAGTGGTCTCGACAAGATCAGTGACTGCATCGTGCGCGAAGAACTGAGCTACATGAGCCAGGGATTCGCCTCGAGCTGGTCGGCGCACAGCCACCTCGGAATCTGGCCCATCTGGAAGGCCGGCACGCAGCGGCAGCGCGAGCGCTTCTTTCGGCCGGCCCTGCAGGGGAGGAAGATTGCGGGCTTTGCCTTGAGTGAACCCGACGGCGGTTCGAACATCCGCGCCCTCAAGACCCGTGCCGAACGCGCCGAGGGCGGCTGGAAGTTGCGGGGCAGCAAGCTCTACATCACCAACGCGCCGATTGCCGACTTCCTGCTGGTCGCAGCGCGCACGGCGCCCGAACTGAGCGGCGAGGCGATCAGCCTGTTCATCGTCGAGCTGCCGGCCACCGGCATGAACATCGAGAAGCTCCGCAAGGAGGGTATCCGCGCCTCCGAGACTGGCCTGATCCATATGGACGACGTGTTCGTCCCGGACGATTGCGTCCTGGGTGACCGGTTGGGCACCTATCCGGTGATCCTGGAGTCGCTCAGCGAGAACCGCGTGGGGGTCGCAGCCAACGCGCTCGGCATGGCGCGCGCCGCCTTCGACGCCGCGACGGCCTATGCGCGGGACCGGCTGGTTGCCAACAAGCGCATCGGCGACTACCAGGCGATCGGCCACAAGCTCGCGGAGATGTCGGCACAGATCGAAGCCGCGAAGTGGCTCGTCTACTACGGTGCCTGGCGGGTCGACCAGAACACGCTGGACTCGGCAACCGCCGCACGGGTCAAGCTGGTCGCCAGCGAGACCGCCGTTGCAGTGAGCGAGCAGGCGATCCGCATCCATGGCGGCGCCGGCATCATGCGCGAGTATCCGGTGGGCCGCATCCATCGCGACGCGCTGGTCTACGTGATCGGCGAAGGCACCAGTGAGATCCAGAAGAACCTGATCGCCCGCGACCTCGGCTTCAGGTTCTGACTCGTCCGGCATCCTTCATCAGCCAAAAGGAGCACAAACCTTCGTCTCGAAATTCCGCGAACAAGAAAAACTGCAAAACAAGGGAGGAAGCTCATGAAGTTCGTTCACTGGCTTACCGCGTTCGCTACCACGGTCAGCGTAATGCTTGCCGCGCCCGCCATGGCGCAATCCTATCCGAACAAGCCGATCCGGCTCATCGTCCCCTTCGGTGCCGGCTCGGGAAGCGACATCCTGGCCCGCATCCTCGCCGAGCCGCTCGGCCAGGCGCTGGGTCAGCCGATCGTCATCGAGAACAAGCCGGGCAACAACACGACCCTCGGCACCGAACTCGTGGTGACCTCGCCGCCGGACGGCTACACGATCGGACTCCTGACCAACTCCGGCCTCGTCGCGAGCCCGGCCGGCCTGACAAGCGGCGTCCGCTATGATCCGGCCAAGGACCTGACCTACATCTCCATGGTGGCGTCGGTCTCCTATGTCTGGCTGGTCAACAACGACGTCAAGGCGACGACGGCTCCCGAACTGATCCAGCTGCTCAAGGCCAATCCCGGCAAGTTCAACTATGCGAGCGGCAACACCGGGGGGATCGCCTATGGCGGCTACATCAAGAACGCCTACCAGCTCGACGTCACGCACGTCCCCTACAAGTCGGTGCCCCCGGGGCTCGCTGACCTGATCAGCGGCCACGTGCAGGTCATGGTCGCCGATATCCCGGCGTCGCTCGGCATGATCCGGGGCGGCAAGGTGCGCGCGGTCGGCATGACGACCGCCCTGCGCAACTCGCTGCTGCCCGACGTAGCGACCTTCTCGGAACAGGGGCTCGCGACGCCGCCCGACATGAGCGGCTGGTGGTGCGCCGTGGCGCCAGCAGGGACGCCCGACGACATCCTCGACCGGCTGAACCGCGAGCTCGTGAAGATCCTGGAAACGGAATCAGTGAGGGCCAAGCTGCTGCAGAACGGCATCGTGCCGACGCCGTCGACGCGTCAGCAGGCGGTGCAGTACCAGAAGGACCAGTTCCTGGTCTGGAAAGGCATCGTCAAGGACCTCAACCTCAAGGTCGACTGAGGCCTCAGGCGGCCTGCCCGGACCTCGAACGGACCGGCAGCCGCCAGTTCGGCCGCACGAAGTGGCAGGTGTAACCGTTGGGAATGCGTTCCAGGTAATCCTGATGCTCGGGCTCGGCCTCCCAGAAGTCGGAGGCCGCCGTCACCTCGGTGACGACCTTGCCCGGCCACAGACCCGATTCGTCCACGTCGGCGATCGTGTCCTCCGCCACGCGGCGCTGCTCGTCGGTCGTGTAGAAGATCGCCGAGCGGTAGGAGGTGCCGCGGTCATTGCCCTGGCGGTTCAGGGTCGAGGGATCGTGGATCTGGAAGAAGAACTCCAGCAACTGCCGATAGCTCAACCGCGACGGATCGAAGATGATTTCGATCGCCTCGGCATGACCGTCATGGTTGCGGTAGGTGGCATTGGCCACGTGGCCGCCGGTGTAGCCAACCCGCGTCGACACCACGCCGGGAATGCGCCGGATCAGGTCCTGCATGCCCCAGAAACAGCCGCCGGCCAGTACTGCGCGCTCTTGGCTCATTTCACGTCCTCCACCTGGTCGAGATAGGCGCCATAGCCCGCCGCCTCCATGTCCTTGCGATGGATGAAGCGGAGCGAGGCGGAATTGATGCAGTAGCGCAGCCCGCCGCGGTCGCGCGGGCCGTCGGGAAAGACGTGGCCGAGATGGCTGTCGCCATGCTTGGACCGAACCTCGATGCGCACCATGCCGTGCGAGCGATCGTGCAACTCGGCAACATTGGCCGGCTCGATCGGCTTGGTGAAGCTTGGCCAGCCGCAGCCCGATTCATACTTGTCGGCCGAGGCAAACAGCGGCTCCCCCGACACGATGTCGACATAGATGCCCGGCTCCTTGTTGTGCAGCAGGGCGCCGGTCCCCGGGCGCTCGGTGCCGCTCTCCTGGGTGACGTAGAACTGTTCGGGTGTGAGCTTTGCGAGGGCTTCGGGAGTCTTCTTGTAGGTCTGCATGTCGCGCTCCTGTCGCATCGTGCCTTTGGAGGGGAATATAGGAAGCGACCGGCGCCCTGTCAGCGGGCGGCCATCGTCATCGTTGGCGCTGCAGGTAGTCGACCAGGACCCGCAGCTTCGGCGCGATGTTCCGGCGGCTGGGATAGTAGAGGTAAAAGCCGGCGAAGCTGGGGCAGTAGTCCTCCAGGATCGGCAAGAGTTCGCCGCGCGCGATCAGGGCGCGAAAGCTCTCCTCCATGCCGAAGGTGATGCCGGCGCCGGCGACCGCGAGCTTGATCATCAGCGCCATGTCGTTGGTGGCGAACCGCGGCGCCACGGCGACGCTGAACTCCTTGTCCCCCTCGGCGAATTCCCAGCGGTAGGGCGCAGTCTTGGGCGAAGGCCGCCAGCCGATGCAGGTGTGCCGCGGCAGCTCGGCCGGGTGTCGAGGCACGCCGAAGCGCTCGCGGTAGGAGGGGGCGCAGACCGCCAGCTGGCGCTCGTCGCCCGCCACCGGCACGGCGATCATGTCCTGCTCGATCACTTCGCCCAAGCGGACGCCGGCATCGTAGCCCTCGGCCACGATGTCGATCGCGTCGTCGGTGACCGTTACGTCGAGGTCGACCTCGGGATTGACGTCGGCGAAGCCCGCCAGAAACGGTCCCGAGAGGAAGCGCTCAGCGATCGAGGAGACGGCGAGCCGCAGCCGGCCGCGTGCGCGGCCCTGCAGGGCGGCTGTCTTCTCGACGGCAGCCCGCATCTCGGCCACCGCCGGCGCGATCTCCAGATGCAGCCGTTCGCCAGCCTCGGTCAGGCTGACGCTGCGCGTCGTGCGCTGGACCAGCGCGATGCCCAGACTGCTCTCGAGGCGTTGGATCGTCTGGCTGATCGCCGAACGGGTTACGCCCAGGCGGTCGGCCGCGGCCTTGAAACTCCGCTCCTCCGCCACCAGCGCGAATACGGATAACGCATTGAGGTCCGGCTCCATTGGTTAGAGCTGCTTTCCAGATTGGTAAGGGATTGTCGTCTTATCGCGACAATCGCTCAGGTCCATGTTTGCGACAAGTCAACCGGCACCACTGAAAGGACCCCATCATGTCTCTCGATAAAGTCGTTCTCGTCACCGGCGCCTCCAGCGGTATCGGTGCGGGCATCGCCCGCGAACTCGCCGCTGCGGGTGCCAAAGTGATGTTGGGCGCGCGCCGCATCGATCGCCTCGAAGCCCTGGCCGGGGAGCTGATCGCCGCGGGCGGCGACGCTCGCGTCTGCCCGCTCGACGTCACCGACCGGCAGAGCGCCGAGTCCTTCGCCGAGGCGGCGCGCACGGCCTGGGGGCGGGTGGACGTCATCGTCAACAATGCCGGCGTGATGCCGCTGTCGGCCATGGCCGCGATGAAAGTCGCCGAGTGGGAGCGCATGGTCGACGTCAACATCAAGGGCGTGCTCTACGGCATCGCCGCGGTGCTGCCGGAAATGACGGCGCGCGGCTCCGGACACGTCGTCAACATCGCCTCGATCGGTGCGCTGCAGGTCTTCCCTGCGGCCGGTGTCTATTGCGCGACGAAGTATGCCGTGCGGGCGATTTCGGACGGTCTGCGGATGGAAAACGACCGGATCCGCGTCACCTGCATCCATCCCGGCGTCGTCGAGAGCGAGCTCGCCGACACCATCATCGACCCGGCCGCCGCAGAGGCGATGAAGGCCTTCCGCAAGATCGCCCTCAAGCCCGATGCGATCGCACGGGCCGTCCGCTTCGCCCTCGAACAGCCCGACGACGTCGACGTCAACGAGATCGTCGTCCGCCCGACCGCCTCGACCGGAGGATGAGACATGACCATGCAATCGATGATCGGACCGATCGCTGCCGCCATGTTCGTCGCCGTGACGGCTACGCCGGCCGTCGCGCAGACCGTCGAGGAGCGGCTGAAGCGCGGCGACACGGTCATTCGCGACCTCAATCGCGGCCAGCCGCAGCCGGCGTTGGAGCGCATGCGCCAGGAGTTTCCCTTCCTCGCCGAGGCGACCGAGGCGTTCGCGCTGGGCGATGTCTGGGCACGCCCGGGGTTGGACGCACGGACGCGCCAGCTCGCGGCCGTCGCCGCCTTCGCTGCGACTGGCCAGCTGTCCTTCATGAAGGTGCATGCCGGCTACGCGCTCAACATCGGCGTGGCTGAGGAGGAACTGAAGGAGGTGATCTACATGATCACCGTGCCGGCCGGGATTTCGCGGGCGATCGCGGCCTCGCAGGCCCTGTCCGAACTCTTCGCCGAACGCCGAGACGCGGGGAGGCCGAAATGAAGGCCGCCCGTCTCCTGACCCTGGCGCTCGCCATCAACGCCCCTTTCATCCTCGCGACCGGAGGCCATGCCGAAATGACGCCCCATTCCTATGTCGGCATGTGGGTGACCGCCGACGGATATGTGCGTCACAACCTGTTGCCCGACAATCGCTATGACGAGGCGCGCGGCACGCGCGAGAGCGCCTATCGCGGACGATACCAAGTCACCGGAACGCGGATCGAATACTGGGACGATACAGGCTTCACCGCCGATGGCGTGTTCGTCGACGACAACACACTCCATCACGGCGGCATGATCCTGTATCGCCGGAGATGACGAATGGCAGGCTGGATGACGTCGCCATAGTCTGCGCAAGATTGGTCGGCACAGGGAAGAAGCATCCCGTGAAGGCAACGAACAACGAGCGGACGCTTCATGATCACTCGCAGACTCCTCTGTGCCGGTGCTGCCCTTGCGCCCCTCGCGACATCCGGGCAGGTCTTCGCCCAGGGTGATGGACGCTTCCCGGCCGCCTTTCTGCAGGGCATCCGGCAGGAGGCGCTGCGCGCCGGCGTCGACCAAAGGACGCTCGACGCGGCGCTGGCGGACATCCGCGAGGTTCCGAAGGTGATGGAACAGGCGCGCAACCAGCCTGAATTCAAGATGACGTGGGAGCGCTATCAGGGATTGGTCGTCTCCGAGGAACGCATCAAGCGCGGCCGTGCGCTTCTGGCCGAGAACCGCGCGGCAATCGAACGGTTTGCCGGCCCCGCCGGCCTGCCGCCCCAGGTCGCGGTAGCGCTGTGGGGCATCGAGAGCAACTACGGCACGCGGCTCGGCGACTTTGAGGTGGTCGAGGCGCTGGCGACCCTGGTGCACAACAACTTCCGCGCCAAGTTCTTCCGCGAGCAGCTGATCGCTGCCCTCAAGATCCTGTCGCAGGGCCATGTCGGCCTTCATGCGATGAAGGGCTCGTGGGCCGGGGCGATGGGCCAGTGCCAGTTCATCCCTACCAGCTTCCTCGCCTATGCCGCCGATGGCGACGGCGATGGCCGCAAGGACATCTGGACCAACAAGCTCGACGTCTTCGCCTCGATCGTGAACTACCTTCGCCGGGTCGGCTGGCGACCGGGATTGCGCTGGGGCGACGAGGTCTCGCCGGGCGCCCAGGCCGGTGGGGGCGGGCGCATCGTGCGGCCAGCGGGAGCGGGCGGCCCCGCCTACCAGACGACCGAGAACTTCAAGGCGATCCTGCGCTGGAACCAGTCGGATTTCTTCGCCCTGGCAGTAGGCCTGCTTTCGGACCGGATCGCGGCCTGATCGGCGGCATGGGGACGGCGAGCAGGCCGTTCCTCCTGCCGGCCAAGATGATGTATGATGTGAACATCATGCCGCTAGCATTGGTAAAATTGGGATTTCCCCTGTCCGGCGCCCTTCGGCTGTGCGGGGCGGCAGCGCTTCTGGCCAGCCTGGCGGCCTGCGGCTCGTCCAGCAAAGGGGGCGGGACGCCCGGCAGCATCGTCGCCCAGCGCGGGACCTACAAGGTCGGCCAGCCTTACAAGATCGACGGCGTCACTTACACGCCGCAGGAAACCTTCACCCTCACCGAGACCGGCACGGCCTCGTGGTACGGACCGGGCTTCCACGGCAAGTCGACGGCCAATGGCGAGCGCTACGACCAGTCCGACCGGACGGCGGCCCATCGCACCCTGCAGATGCCGGCGATGGTGCGCGTGACCAATCTCGAGAATGGCCGCAGCACCGTGGTTCGGGTGAACGATCGCGGCCCCTTTGCCCGCAGCCGTGTCATCGACCTGTCGCGCACGGCGGCCGAGGAAATCGACATGGTCGGCAAGGGCACGGCCCGGGTCCGCATTGACCAGCTCCAGGCTGAGAGTCTCGCGGTGAAGGAAGTGGCGCTGGGCGGCGGCGGTCCCGCAGAGCAGCAGCAGGCCGTGGCCCAACTCGCCAGCGGAAGGCGGCCAGCGCCGGCGCCCGCACCCGTGCCGGTCCCCGCACCGGCACCGGTGGCAGCGCCACCGCCGATCATGCAGGCGTCCTACGAGCCACCGCCCGCGCCCGCTGCTCCCGCCGCGGCGGCCCCTGCACAGACCGTGTATGCGACGCCGCCGCGTACCGTGCCATTCGGTGCACCCCGATCGGCGTCGGGCGACGTGCCGCCCACCATCGCCTCGCTGTCGGCGACGACCAGTACCGCCACGCCGTCGTCGCAGCTCAGCGGCTTCTTCGTTCAGGTTGGTGCCTTCTCGACCCATGAAAATGCCGAGCGCCAGCGCAATGCGGTGCGGAGCTACGGCAATCCTGAAGTTTCCCAGGTCTCGGCCAATGGACGCGATGTTTATCGCGTGCGGCTGGGGCCCTATACCACTCAAGATGCCGCCGGCATTGTCGCCGACCGGCTCAAGCGTTCAGGCTATGGGGATGCCCGTGTGGTCGCTGAATAACCCGCTGCGCGTCGTCGCAACGCTTCTCGCCGTCACCGGCATCGCCGGCCTCTCGATCGCCGCCTTTGCCCAGCAGGATCCGCCGAAAAAGCCGGCGACCCAGCAGAAGCCGCCGGCCAAGCCACGGCCCCCGGCATCGTCGGCGGCCAAGCCGGCGCCCAAGGAACCCGCCGCGCCCAAGGTCGAGTCCCTGCCGCCCTCGCAGGTCGGCATCGGCACGCTGGCGCGTCACGCCTTCATGGTCGATCCGCAGACCTCGACGGTCCTGCTGTTCAAGGACGCCGAGACGCCGATGGCGCCGTCGTCGATGTCGAAGATGATGACGATCTACATCATCTTCGACGAACTGGCCGCCGGCCGCCTCAAGCTCGACACGCGATTCCGGGTGAGCGAGCGGGCACGCAACATGGGCGGCTCGCGCATGTTCCTGGAACTCGGCAGCGAACCCACGGTCGAGGATCTGATCAAGGGCATCATCATCCTGTCGGGCAACGATGCCTGTGTCGTGATCGCCGAAGGACTGGCAGGCACCGAAGAGGCCTTCGCCGAGCGCATGAACAAGCGCGCGAAGGAAATCGGCATGACGAAGACGGTGTTCAAGAATTCGTCGGGCTGGCCAGCCGAGGGGCAGTACACGACGGCACGCGATCTCGCGGTGCTGGGTTGGCACACGATCGACGACTACCCACAGTACTACAAGTACTATTCGGAGACGAACTGGACCTACAACAACATCCGTCAGGAGAATCGCAACCGGCTCCTGAAGATCACACCCGGTACCGACGGACTCAAGACGGGCCATACGGAAGAGGGTGGCTATGGCCAGACCACCTCGGCCGTGCGTGACGGGCGTCGCCTGATCCTGGTCGTCAACGGTCTCAATTCGATGGCGGAACGTGCGCAGGAGACGGCGCGGCTGATGGAGTGGGGATTCCGCGAGTCGACGAACATCACGGTGTTCCGTGCCGGCGACATGCTGGTCGAGGCGCCGGTGTGGCTGGGCGCCCAGGAGAAGGTACCGCTGGTCATCCCGAAGACCGTGCAGCTCACGATGCCGACCGGCCAGACGGTCACGCCGCGCGTCGTCGCACGCTTCGATGGGCCGATCGCGGCGCCGATCGTCAAGGGTACGAAGATCGGCACCGCTGTCGTGACGCTCCCCGACAATCGTACGATGGAGTATCCGCTCGAAGCGGGTACGGACGTGCCGCGCATGGGCGTGTTCGGGCGCGTTGCCACGATGCTGCGCCACTACATGTTCGGCTGGATGTCGTGACGGAGCGCACGCTGGGGCGCTTCATCACGCTGGAGGGTGGGGAAGGGGCCGGAAAGTCGACGCAGGTCGCCCGCCTCAAGGACTGGATCGAGGCGCGCGGGCACAGATGTATCGCCACGCGCGAGCCCGGCGGCGCGCCGGGCGCAGAGATGGTGCGAAAGCTGCTGGTTGAAGGGCCGGCCGAGCGCTGGGACGGCGTGACCGAGGCGCTGCTGCATTTCGCGGCCCGCCGCGAGCATCTGCGCAGCACGGTGCTGCCGGCTATCCAAAGCGGCACCTGGGTCGTTTCGGACCGCTTCGCCGACTCGACCATGGCCTACCAGGGTTACGGACACGGCGCCGACCGCACGATGCTCGGCAAGCTCTACGATATCGCCGTGGGCGATTTTCGCCCCGACCTCACCCTGATCCTCGACCTGCCCGTCGAAGCCGGGTTGAAACGCGCGATGGCGCGGCGGGGCACGGAGACGCGCTACGAGTCTCTGCCGCTCGATTTTCACGAGCGCGTCCGCGCCGGATTTCTGGACATCGCCGCGGCCGATCCCGTGCGCTGCGTCGTGATCGATGCCACCGCGGGCATCGACGAGATCGCGCGGGCGATCGCCGCCGCCGTGACCGACAAGCTGGGCGCCTGAGCCGTGGCTCGGGGCAAGACGCCGTCCGATCCGGCCGAGTTGGAAAAGCTCGAATGGCCCTACGGCTGGCCTCCGCCCTGGCGGAACGACCGGCTGGTCGGACATGAGCAGGCCGAACGGACGATGCTGGCGGCGCAGCAGAGCGGCCGGCTTCACCACGCCTGGCTTCTCACCGGTCCGCGCGGCATAGGCAAGGCGACGTTGGCCTGGCGCTTCGCACGATTCCTGCTGGCGGGTCAGGACCAGGGTGGTCTGTTCGGTGGCGAGCCGGAGTCGCTCGACGTCCCGGCCGATGCGCCGGGCCGGCACCTGATCGACGCGCGCTCGCATCCCGATCTGTTCCATCTGCGCCGTGCGCTCAACCACGATACCGGCCGCATTCGCGCCGAGATCGCCGTCGACGACGTGCGCGGGCTCGGCGATTTCATGCACATGACGCCGGCGATGGGAAAATGGCGCGTCGCAATCGTCGACTCGGCGGACGAGATGAACCGCAACAGCGCCAATGCCGTGCTGAAGATCCTCGAGGAGCCGCCGCCCAACGCCGTGCTGCTGATCGTCTCGCACGCGCCGGGCCGGCTGCTGCCGACCATCCGCTCGCGCTGCCGGCGACTGGCGCTGCAGCCACTGGGCGAGGACACGGTCGTCAAGCTGCTCGGCGACTACGCGCCCGAGACGAAGGACGAGGAGAGGAGGGCGCTCGCCCGTCTCGCCGAGGGCAGCATCGGCCGCGCGCTTGAACTTGCAGGGGCGGGTAGCCTCGACCTGTATCGCGAGATGGTCGAAGTGCTGGCGACCCTGCCTGACCTCGACATGCCGCGGCTGCATGGCTTCGCCGAACGCTTCGCCAAACGAGGCGAGGAGGCGAATGCCGACTGGCGCGCGCTCAATTATCTGTTCGACGGCTGGCTGAAGGGCCTAATGCGGCAGGCGGCTCTAACCACGGAATCTGCACCAGTCGTGCCGGCGGAGAGCGGCCTGCGGGCCAGGCTCCTGGCGGCGGCCAGCCTCGATCGCTGGATGGCAGCGTCGGAGCAGGTCGCCCATCTCTTTTCACGGGCCGATGCCGTCAATCTCGACCGCAAGCAGACCGTCATGATCAGCTTCCTGGCGCTGCAATCCGCGACGCGCTGAGCGGCGCCTTGATCGACAAAGGGAGCCATGAGAAAAGACCCCCCATGTTGCCCCGGTCCGACATCGGAGACTCTCTGCCCTGCGCGCGAATGCGGGGCTGAACGCGCTTGAGTCTCGTGCCCCGGAAGGGGCGGCCGTTCGGAGTTCAGTAATCATGTCGGGCAAAAGCAGCTACTACGTCACCACGCCGATCTATTACGTCAACGACGTGCCCCATATCGGGCATGCCTATACGACGCTCGCCTGCGATGTCCTCGCGCGCTTCAAGCGACTCGACGGCTACGACGTCCATTTTCTGACCGGCACCGACGAGCACGGCCAGAAGATCGAGACGGCCGCTGCTGCCGCGGGACTTCCGCCGCAGGCCTTCACCGACAAGGTGAGCCAGTCGTTCCGCGACCTGATCGGGGTGATGAACTACAGCCCCGACAACTTCATCCGCACGACCGAGCCGCGCCACTACGCGGCCTGCCAGGCGCTGTGGGAGAAGCTGGTCGCCGCCGGCGACATCTACGAAGGCAAGTATGCCGGCTGGTACTCGGTGCGCGACGAAACCTATTTCGTCGAGGGCGAGACCGAGGTCGGTCCGGACAACAAGCGCCGCGCCATATCGACGGGCGCCGAAGTGCAGTGGGTCGAGGAGCCGTCCTATTTCTTCAGGCTCTCGGCCTGGGCCGATCGGCTGCTCGACTACTACGAGAAGAACCCCGCCTTCATCGGCCCGGACAGCCGGCGCAACGAAGTGATGAGCTTCGTGAAAGGCGGCCTGCAGGACCTCTCGGTCTCGCGCACCAGCTTCTCCTGGGGCATCCCGGTGCCGGGTGATTCCAGGCACATTATGTACGTGTGGCTGGACGCGCTGACCAACTACATCACCGAGTGCGGCTATCCG
>JAGNNA010000496.1 GCA_017990895.1 Reyranella sp. | reverse complement strand
GTCTATCGTAACGCCATGCGGACCGTATGGACCATGGGCTTCGTGGCGGCGGCCGCCCTCTCATTCTGCTTCCCGGATTTCGTCGTGTTCCGCTTCACGCAGGCGGCGATCTGGTCGATCGCGCTGACGGGTCTCGTGATCCTGTGTGGCGTGAGCGGGCAGTTCTCGCTGGCCCAGGCGGCCCTGTTCGGCCTGGGCGGCTATGGCGCGGCGATGCTGGCGGCCCACACGCCGCTCTCCCCTTATGCCGGCCTCGCCCTCGCCCCGCTGCTGGGCTTTGCCGCGGGCTATGGCATCGGCCGGGTGGCCAGTTCCCATACGCTCTGGACGCAGGCCCTCGTCACCTACGCCGTCGTCATCGCCTTCCCGCAACTGCTGCGCTGGCGACCGATCGAGCATTGGACGGGGGGGGCGCAGGGTCTCTATCTCGACTTCCCGACGCCGCCGAGCACCCTGCTCAGCAACGATCGCTGGGCCTTCCTGATGGCGCTCGCCATCCTCGGCATGGGCATCTGGCTCGCGCACAACCTGATCGACAGCCGCTCCGGCCGCGCACTGAAGGCGGCCCGCGACCAGGACGTCGCGGCGACCGCGCAGGGCGTCCGGGTGCCTCAGGCGCGCGCGGCAGCGTCCGGGATCGCGGGCGCCTATCTCGCCGTCGCCGGTTGCCTTTCGGCCTGGCAGTTCGGGTTCGTGGGACCGGGCAGCTACAATTTCGCGCTGTCGGTCCAGATGCTGTTCGGGCTGGTGATCGGCGGCATGCACTCGGCGGGCGGCGCGCTCCTGGGCGGGCTCTTCCTGCAGTTCTTCCCCGACGTCACGGCGGGACTCGGCAAGGGCTACTCCGCCCTGCTCTATGGCGTGCTGCTGATCGCCGCCATGGTCGCCATGCCCGACGGCGTGGCGGGCGCGCTGGCCCGCCTCGCCGCCCGGCTGAAGCTCAGAGGCCCTTGAAGTTCGGGGCGCGCTTCTCGACGAAAGCGCGGGCCGCTTCCTTGTGGTCCTCGGTTTCGCCGGTGCGGATCATGCGCGCGGCCTCGCTGTCGAGCGCCTCGGAGAGCGTGCCCTCTTCCGCCACCTTCATGTTCTTCTTCACGTGCCACCAGGCGACGCGCGGGCCAGCGGCCAGCTTCTTGGCGAAGGCCATGGTCTCGGCGTCGAGGTTGGCGTCGTCGACGATCCGGTTGGCCAGGCCGAGCTTCTCGATCTGCACGGCGTTCAGAATCTCGGCCGTGAAGTAGAGCTCGCGCGCCTTGGCGGTGCCGACCAGCTTGTGCAGGAAATAGTGCGAGCCGAAGTCGCCCGAGAAGCCGACCTTGGCGAAGGCCGTCGTCATGCGTGCGCTCTTGCCGGCGAAGCGCATGTCGGCGGCCAGCGCCAGCGACAGGCCGGCGCCAGCGGCGACACCGTTCACCATGGCGATCGTCGGCTTGCCCATTTCGTGCAGCAGCTCGGAGACCTTCATGCGCTCGCGGATGTCGTGGACCTTGTCTTCGTAGGTCTTGTCCTGGTCGCGGCCCGCGGCCATCGACTTCACGTCGCCGCCGGCGCAGAAGGCCTTGTCGCCCGCGCCGCGCACCACGACGCAGCCGATGGCGCGAGTGCCTGCCGCTTCCTCGAGCGAGTCGCTCAGCGCCTGCATCATGTCGCGGCTCAGCGCGTTCATGGCATCGGGGCGATTGAGCACGATCTTCATGACACCGTCTTCGACGGTCTTGATCAGGTGGGACATTCGACTTCCTCCGGGATTGCGATTGGCAGGCGTTGCGGCGAATGTTTCCCAAACCAATGAGCCACGCAACGACATTCCGTCTTGCTGGGCGGAACCGAACCGGGAGGGGATTCAGACCATGGCCTACGAGACCCTGCTGACCGAGCTGAACGGCGGCGTGATGACCGTGACGCTCAACCGGCCCGACAAGCTCAACGCCTTCTCGACCACGATGAGCCGCGAGCTGATCGACTTCTTCCAGCGCGTGAACGCCATGGACGAGGTACGCGCGATCGTCGTCACCGGCGCCGGCCGCGCCTTCTGCGCCGGCGCCGACATTTCGGGCGGTACGGCCGCCTTCCAGGTGTGGAACGACGGCAGCAAACCCGAGAAGCGCGAAGCCGGCGATTCGATCACCCTCGCGATCTTCAACTGCCTGAAGCCGATCGTGGCGGCGATCAACGGCGCCGCCGTCGGCGTCGGCATCACCATGTGCCTGCCGATGGACGTCCGCATGATGTCGAGCAGCGCGCGTATCGGCTTCGTCTTCAACAAGCGCGGCATGGCGATGGAGGCCGGGAGCTGCTGGTTCCTGCCCCGCCTCGTCGGCATGCAGCAGGCCCAGGAATGGGTCATGACTGCCGAGCTGTTCGGCGCGGACGAGGCGCTGAAGGGTGGCCTCGTCCGCTCCGTCCATGCACCCGAGGAACTGCTGCCGGCGGCCCAGGCGCTGGCCGCGAAGTTCGCGGCGTCGACTTCTTCCGCGGTCGCCGCGGCGGTCAACCGCCGACTGATGTGGAGCATGTGGGGCGCGCAGGATCCGCTCGATGCCGTTACGCTCGACCTGCAATGCGTCGGCCATCTCGCGGCCGGCGCCGATGCGCAGGAGGGCATCAAATCCTTCTTCGAGAAGCGCGCGCCCGTCTTTCCGTTGAAACCCTCGAAGGACATGCCGCCCTTCGGTCCCTGGGCTCAGGCCGCAAGCCGTCGGAACCAAAAGTAAGGCCTCATATCGTGCTATGCGCCACGACGCTGGGATGGAACAATTCGGCGGTCCGGTTCAGTCGAGGAGAGACATGCGCGCGATGATTTGCCGCCAGTGGGGTGGCCCTGAGGATTTGCGACTGGAAGATGTCGAGTCGCCGCCGCTGAAGTCCGGCCAGGTGCGCATCCGCATCCGCGCGGCGGGCGTGAGCTTCGCCACGACACTCGTCATCGCCGGCAAGTATCAGCGTCGCCCTCCCTTCCCCTTCGCGCCCGGCACCGAGGCGTCGGGTGTCGTCACGGAAGTCGATCCCGCCTGCACGCGGGTCAAGGTGGGCGACGAGGTCGTGGCGGTGCTCGACTGGGGCGGGCTTGCCGAGGAAGTCGTGGCCCATGAGGTCAACGTCTTTCCGAAGCCGCGTACCGTGGGCTTCGTGGAAGCGATCCAGCTCGCGATTTCGTATCCCACATCGGCTGGCGCGCTCACCTGGCCCGAGGGGCTCGACGTGCAGCCGGGCCACACCTTGCT
>JAGNNA010000495.1 GCA_017990895.1 Reyranella sp. | reverse complement strand
CGTGGGATGGTAGCTGCCCGGTGGATTCACGTTGGCCCAGCAGCCCGTGATCATCAGCGGAAAGTGCCCGAGCTGGAGATATTCGAGGACGCTCTTCGATGAGACCTCGATCAGACTGGCGAGTTCGGCGAAGCCCGGGCGCGTATGCAGGTCGTGCGGCGTCTGCCAGTTCCTGCCGCTCTGCAGCTTGGGGCGCGGCGAAATGATCGTCTCGATCTCGGCCTTGAGCCTGGCGTTGAAGGGCGCGGCATCGGCGGGAGCAATGTCGAGGATCCAAAGTGGCGTGGGGAACAGCTCCTGAACCTGCTGCTTGATTTTCATGTCATCTCTCACCGCGCTGAACCACTCACATCTAATGTATATATCACCCTTTCACAACGAATGACCGTGTGCTGAGAAAACCGTGAAGAGAGCCGCTCTGGCATAGGCCACTCGACGCTCGCCTGCTAAGCAGGACGTCCCAATCATAAACCGTGTCCAAGGGAGATTCGCCATGAAAGCAGCCGTCGTCACCGACAAGGGCGTCCAGTTCACCGACGCCCCCAAGCCCGCGCCGAAGGGCAACGAGATCCTGATCAAGGTGAAGGCCGCGTCGCTCAACCGCGCCGACCTCGCCGTCGCCTCGGGCCATGCGCACGGTCGCATCGGCGGCCCCGGCACCATCGTGGGCCTAGAGTGCGCCGGCGAAGTCGAGGCGGTCGGCCCCGACGTGAAGGACTTCAAGCCGGGCGACCGGGTCATGAGTTCGGCCGCCGGCGGCTTCGCCGAATACGCCCTCACCGATGCCGGCCGCGCCCACAAGATCCCAGCCAACAACATGAGCTACGAGCAGGCCGCGTGCATGCCGGTCGCCGTGCAGACCATGCATAATGCGCTGGTCGGTGCCGGCCGTCTCAAGAAGGGCGAGACCGTGCTGATTCAGGGCGCCAGCTCGGGCGTCGGCCTGCTCGGCATGCAGATCGCCAAGTTCATGGGCGCCTCGGTCGTGCTCGGCAGCTCGACCAACGATGCGCGTCGCGCGAGGCTCGGCGAATTCGGCTGCGACGTCGCGATCGACACGCGCGATCCGAAGTGGCCGGAGAAGGTCAAGGAAGCGACCGGCGGCAAGGGCGTCGACCTAATCGTCGACCAGGTCTCGGGCGGCGTGATGAACCAGAACATGGAGGCCGCCGCCATCCTCGGCCGCATCGTCAATGTCGGTCGCCTCGGCGGCATGAAGGGCGAGTTCAACTTCGACCTGCACGCGCTGAAGCGCATCGACTATATCGGCGTCACCTTCCGCACCCGCAGCGCCGAGGAAGTACGCGATATCGTGCAGGCTGCCCGCAAGGACCTGTGGCCGGCCATCGAGGACGGCAAGCTCAGCCTGCCGATCGACAAGACCTTCCCCCTGTCCGAGGCCGCCGCCGCGCTTGCGCACATGAAGGCCAATGCCCATTTTGGAAAGATCGTATTGGTCGTCTGAGATGATTTCCCTCTGTCGTCCTGAGCGCTAGCGAAGGACCTCGCGCGCGCCACAAAGTTGGTGTGGCTGTTTGGCGCGAGATCCTTCGCTCCGCTCAGGATGACGAGCCGAAGGCTGGATGACGTGAAGTCGGAAAGGTTTCCCATGAGCAAGTCGATCAACCATCTCGCCACCGCCGACGGCCTGTTCTTCGGCAAGGGCGGTCTCGACCAGCGCAAGACGGCCAGGATGGTCGACGATGCGCTGGCCGGCACCGACGACGGCGAGCTGTTCCTCGAATATGTCCAGAGCGAGAGCCTGTCCTTCGACGACGGCAAGCTGAAGAGCGCGTCGTTCGACACCTCGCAGGGGTTCGGCCTGCGCGCGGTGGCGGGCGACGTGACCGGCTTCGCCCACGCCTCGGCGCTCGACGAGCAGGCGCTGCAGCGGGCGGCCGAGACGGTGAAGACCGTGCGTGCGGGCCGTGGCGGCAAGTCCGACGAGTCACCGCGCGGCACCAATCATCTGCTCTATGCCGACGACAATCCGATCGACGGCGTGCCCTTCGCGCAGAAGGTCGCGCTGATGCAGGAGATCGACGCCTATGTGCGGGCCAAGGAGCCCAAGGCGCGCCAGGTTTCGGTCTCGCTGTCGGGCTCGTGGCAGGTCGTGGAGATCGTACGCGCGGGCGGCTGGCGCGCCGCCGACGTACGACCGCTGGTGCGCCTGAACGTCAGCGTCGTCTGCGCCGACGGCTCGCGCATGGAGGCTGGCAGCACCGGCAGCGGCCGCCGCGCCGCCTATGGCGACATCTTCCTGCCGGGCTACTGGCAGAAGGAGGCCGACGAGGCGATCCGCCAGGCGCTGGTCAACCTCGACTCGGTCGATGCTCCGGCCGGCGAGATGCCCGTCGTACTGGGCGCCGGCTGGTCGGGCGTGCTGTGGCACGAGGCGGTTGGCCACGGGCTGGAGGGCGACTTCCACCGCAAGAAGACCTCGATGTTCAGCCACCTGATGGGCGAGATGATCGCCTCGCCCGGCGTCACCGTGGTCGACGACGGCACGCTGAACGATCGCCGCGGCTCGCTCACCATCGACGACGAGGGCACGCCGACGCAGCGCAACGTGCTGATCGAAGATGGCCGCCTGGTCGGCCTGATGCAGGACCGCATGAACGCCCGACTGATGGGCGTGAAGCCGACCGGCAACGGCCGCCGCCAGGGACACGCCTACTCGCCCATGCCGCGCATGACCAACACCTTCATGCTGGGCGGCGACAAGGATCCCAAGGAGATCATCTCCTCGGTGAAGAAGGGCCTCTACTGCGCCAACTTCGGCGGCGGCCAGGTCGACATCGTGTCCGGCAAGTTCGTGTTCAGCGTGACCGAGGGCTACCTGATCGAGGACGGCAAGCTTGGCCGTCCAGTGAAGGGCGCGACCCTGATCGGCGCCGGCTCCGACGCGCTGACCCGCGTCGGCATGGTCGGCAACGACATGTCGCTCGATCCCGGCATCGGCACCTGCGGCAAGGACGGCCAAGGTGTCCCCGTCGGCGTCGGCCAGCCGACCCTGCGCATCGACGCCCTCACCGTGGGCGGAACCGCGACCTGATTCCAGCGAACCGATGACCCCTCCGCCCGCGACTACGGCGACGGAGGGGTCATGAACCCTACCGCTTCTTCTTTTTCGCGGAGCGCTCGGCGACGGCTTGCTTGTTCGCTGCGATGGCTGCGCGGATCAGGGTCTTGAAAGCTGTCTCGTTCAGTTTGCCGCCTTCGGGAATGG
>JAGNNA010000136.1 GCA_017990895.1 Reyranella sp. | reverse complement strand
GCCTGGAGAAGCGCCGATGACCCCGAAGCGTCGCCGCCTCTGGCTGCTGCTGGGATCGCTGAGCGCGCTCGGCGTCGCGGCCGCGCTCGTGCTCACGGCGCTGAACGACAATCTCGTCTTCTTCTATTCGCCGACCCAGGTGGCCGAGAAGGGCATCGCCCCCGACCGCCGCTTCCGGCTGGGCGGGCTGGTCGAGGAGGGCAGCGTGCAGAAGGAGGGGCAGACCGTGCGCTTCACCGTCACCGACACCAACAAGACGGTGAAGGTCGTCTATCGCGGGATTTTGCCGGACCTGTTCCGCGAAGGGCAGGGCGTGATCGCCGAAGGCTCGATCGGCCCGGACGGGCTGTTCACGGCGCGCGAGATCCTCGCGAAGCACGATGAGAATTACATGCCGCCGGAGGTCGCGAAGGCGCTTAAAGAGTCGGGTCAGTGGAAGGACAAGAAGTGATGGGCGCGGACCCCCTCACCCAGCCTCTCCCCCAAGGGGGAGAGGAGCATGATCAGAAGCGCTTCTTTCTTCCTTCTCTCCCCCGTGAGGGGGAGAGGCTGGGTGAGGGGGCGTCGTGATACCCGAGCTGGGCCACTTTGCATTGATTCTGGCGCTCGCCGTCGCGCTGATCCAGGGCACGCTGCCGCTCATCGGTGCATCGCGCGGTGATCTCAGGCTGATGGCCCTCGGCCGCACCGCCGCGCTGACGCAGTGCTTCCTCGTGCTGCTGGCGTTCGGCGCGCTGACGCAGGCCTATGTGACGTCGGACTTCTCGGTCCTCAACGTCGTCGACAATTCGCATTCGGCCAAGCCGCTGCTATACAAGATCAGCGGCGTGTGGGGGAACCACGAGGGCTCGATGCTCCTGTGGGCGTTGATCCTCGCCGTGTTCGGCGCCGCGGTCGCGATCTTCGGCGCCAACCTGCCCGACACGTTGCGCAGCCGGGTGCTCGCCATTCAGGCGCTGATCGGCGTCGGGTTCCTGGCCTTCCTGCTCTTCACCTCCAACCCGTTCGAGCGCGTCTTCCCCGCGCCGCCCGACGGCAACGGGCTGAACCCGCTGCTGCAGGATCCCGGCCTCGCCTTCCACCCGCCGCTGCTCTACCTCGGCTATGTCGGCTACTCGGTGACCTACGCCTTCGCCGTCGCCGCCCTGCTCGAAGGCCGGGTCGATGCGGCGTGGGCGCGCTGGGTGCGGCCGTGGGCGCTGGCGGCCTGGTGCTTCCTGACGCTCGGCATCGCGCTCGGCTCGTGGTGGGCCTATTACATCCTGGGCTGGGGCGGCTTCTGGTTCTGGGATCCGGTCGAGAACGCCTCGCTGATGCCGTGGCTCGCCGGCACCGCGCTGCTGCACTCGGCCATCGTCGTGGAAAAGCGCGACGCGCTGAAGAGCTGGACGGTGCTGCTGGCGCTGCTCGCCTTCTCGCTGTCGCTGCTCGGCACCTTCCTGGTGCGCTCGGGCGTGCTCACCTCGGTGCATGCCTTCGCGCAGGATCCGGCGCGCGGCATGTTCATCCTGGCCTTCCTGCTGTTCGTCACCGGCGGCGGCCTGGCGCTCTACGCCTGGCGCGCGCCGCAGCTGCAGGGAGGCGGTCTGTTCCAGCCGGTCAGCCGCGAGGGCGCGCTGATCCTGAACAACCTGCTCCTGTGCACGCTGGCTGCCACGGTGCTCCTGGGCACGCTCTATCCGCTGTTCCTCGACCTGCTGACCGGCAACAAGGTCTCGGTCGGACCTCCGTTCTTCAACGCCACCTTCGTGCCGCTCTGCGCGCCGCTGTTCGCCGCGCTCTGCGTCGGCCCGTTCCTCGGCTGGAAGCGCGCCGAACTGTGGCCCGCCCTCATGAGATTGCGGGTCGCGCTGGTCGTGTCGCTGGCGGCGGCACTGTTCGCCATGACGATGATCGACAGCCGCTCGACGCTCGCAGCGCTGGCCTTCGGCTTCGGCGTCTGGCTGATCGTCGGAAGCCTGGCGTCGCTCTCTGACCGCGTGCGCAGCGGCACGTTGCGTACCATCCCGCGCTCGACCCTGGGCATGGTCATCAGCCACGCCGCACTCGGATTCGTCGTGCTGGGCTCGGTCGCGACCTCGTCGTGGAACACCGAGCTGATGCACACGATGAAGCCCGGCGACCGGGTCGCCTTCGCGGGCTACTCGGTGCTGCTCGAGCGCATGGACGAGGTGCAGGGCCCCAACTACATCGCCGAGCGCGCGACCTTGAACGTCAGCGTCGGCGGCAAGCCCTACACGGTGCTGCAGCCCGAGCGCCGGCTGTTCACGGTGCAGCGCCGCCAGGTCGCCGAGACCGCGATCCAGACCAACCTGCTGCGCGACTTCTACGCCACGCTGGGCGAGGGCGATCCCAGGCAGGGCTGGGTGATCCGCCTCTATCTCAACCCGCTGGCGCCGTGGATCTGGCTGGGCGCGGCGCTGTGCGCGCTGGGTGGCTTCGTCTCGCTGTCGGACCGGCGGCTGCGCATCGGCGCGCCGTCGCGCAAACCCGCACTACAGCCGGCCGAATAGATGCGCCGCCTCCTCTTCATCCTGCCGCTGCTGACGCTCGCACTGATGGCGGGCTTCTTCGCCTGGTCGCTGACCAGCGGCCGCGACCCCGCCTCGATCGGCTCGGTGGTGGTGGGCCGGCCGGCGCCGAAACTCGACCTGCCGGCGCTGCGGCCGGGCGAGCCGGCGCTCACCGACGAATCCTTGCGCACCGGCAAGCCGGTGATCGTGAATTTCTTCGCGAGCTGGTGCACGCCCTGCCTCGCGGAGCATCCGCTTTTCACGCGGCTCAGTGAGCGCGAGGGCGCGACCATCGTGGGCATCGCCTGGAAGAACAAGCGCGACGACGCGCTGCCGTGGCTGAAGCGGCTGGGCGACCCGTTCAAACTCGCGGGCCTCGACCTCGACGGCAAGACCGGCCTCGACTGGGGGCTGAGCGGCGTGCCCGAGACCTACCTGATCGACGGCGCCGGCATCGTGCGCCGCCACTATCGCGGCCCGATCACCGAGCGCGATCTGAACGAGACGATCCTGCCGTTTCTCAAGGGGGCGGTGAAGTGACCTCCCGGCTCCTTTGTCATCCCGAGCGCAGCGAGGGACCTTTGAGGCCACAGCAAAGGTCCCTCGGCCTCTGGCCTCGGGATGATATCAAACGCTTACTCCTGGCGTGCGTCCTGGCGCTCATGGCTCTCCTGACGCCCGCCCTCGCCGTCGCGCCCTCCGAGATCCTCCCCGACCCGGCGCTCGAAGCCCGCGCGCGCGAGATCGGGCGGGCGTTGCGCTGTGTCGTCTGCCAGAACCAGTCGATCGACGATTCCTCGGCCGAGGTGGCGCGCGACATGCGCCGCGCGGTGCGCGAGCGGCTGATCGCCGGCGACAGCAACGGCGACGTCTTCGCCTACATGGTCGCGCGCTACGGCGACTACGTGCTGCTGAAGCCGCCCTTCAAGGCCGGTACGCTCGTCCTGTGGCTGGGCGCGCCGCTGGTGCTGCTGGTCGCGGGCGGTGCCCTCCTGCTCGCCGCCCGCCGCCGCCGGAACACACCGATCGCAGCACCCAAACCGCTCGACGCGGAGGAGCGCCGCCGCCTCGACGCGCTCCTGAAGGGCTGACGGCCATGCTCGAATTCCTGCTGGCGCTGCTCACCACCGCGACCGTCGCCGCCCTGCTCTGGCCGCTGCTCCGCATGCGCCTGCCCGCGCGCGACCGGCTCTCGGGCGAACTGGCGATCTACCGCGACCAGCTGGCCGAGCTGGAGCGCGAGCGCGCCGCCGGAACGCTCCCCACAGCCGAAGCCGCCGCCGCCCGCACCGAGATCGAGCGCCGCATGCTGGCCGCCGGCGACGCCGCCGCTTCCAGCGCCCAGGCCACGGGCAAGACCGCGCGCGCCTCCGACGCGGTGCAGAAGTGGCTGCCGCCGGCGCTCTCGCTGTTCGTGCCGCTGCTGGCGCTCGGCCTCTACCTCCAGACCGGCCGCCCCGGCCTGCCCGCCGCGCCGTTTGCAGACAGGGGCACCGAACACCCCGCCCCGTCGCGCCAGCTCGACGTCGCCGGCCTGCTGGCCGAAGCGCGCGCCCGCCTCGCACAGGACCCCAACGACGCCGACGCGCTGGCCGCGTTGGCTGAGGGCCTGACCCTGGAGGCCGGCGGCACGGTCACGCAACCGGCGCTCGAGGCGCTGCAACGGGCGCTGAAGACGCGGCCCGACGATGCGCGCATCCTCTACTATCTCGGCCTGCACGAGGCGCAGAGCGGCGATTCGAAGGCCGCGCTGGCCCGCTGGCGCGAGGTCGAGGCCGGCAGCCCGCCCGACGCGCCGTGGCTGCCGATGCTGCGCGCCGAGATCGCCCGCGTGGCCAAGGCCGCCGGGATCGAGGTGCCGCCGGCCGCCGCGGCCCCCCCGAGCCAGATGCGGCAATCCCAGGCGCCGCAATCCACCATGCCGCAGCCCAGCCGCGAGCAGCAGGAGGCGATGGCCCAGCTCTCGCCGGAGCAGCAGCAGCAGGCGATCCGCACCATGGTCGAGGGGCTGGCCGCGCGCCTCGCCGCCGCGCCGCAGGACCGCGCCGGCTGGCTGCGCCTCGCCAATGCCTGGAAGGTGCTGGGCGAGCACGCCAACGCCGCCGCCGCCTACGCCCGTGCCGACACGCTGGCCCCCGTCGACGCGCGCATCCTGGCCGACTGGGCCGAGGCGCATGTGCGCCAGCTCGCACCCGGCGCCGTGCCGTCGCCGCAGGCCGTCACCGTGCTGGAGCGGCTGGAGAAGGCTGAGCCACGCAATGCGCTGGCCCTGTTCTACCTGGGTGTCGCCGCCGAAGCCGCGGGCAACAAGCCGGCGGCGCTGCAGCGCTGGAAGACGCTGCTGGCGCTCTTGCCGGCCGACGCGCCGATCCGGGTGATGCTGGAGGAGCGGATCAAGGCGGCGGGGGGGTAATCTATGAAGGAGATTGTTCTTGCTACCGCGCAGCCAGTCGTGGAGTGTTTGATGGCTAACCACAAGGGTCTCTACCGCTAATTTGCAGCATGCTTGAAGCCCTTATTGAACGCCATTTCCAGGTCGAATTTCATTCGCACGCTCTGGCCATTCTCAAGCATGACTTCCCCGATGTAGCGGCCGAACTTGAAGAAGTTCTGCTGAAGTCTTCGATCCCCATCGAAGAGATCATTGGCTCGGGTGGGGGCGAGACCAAGGGAACTCAAAGACTGTAGTGAAATGGGAAGCCCGTTTCTATTTTGGAAACTCGAAGGACATCAGGGAGCTTCCGCTCGACGCAAAGCTCTTGGAAAGATGCAGGCGACAGGCCGTTGACGAGACGGCTTGGTCGTCCATAGCGCGGCCTTTGGAAAGTCGCGTCTCCTATTGGGTGACTGATGACCATCAACTGATCCGCCAGACTTTGACAGATCCGCCGGATGAGCAGAAAAAGAAAATCCTCAAGGAAGGCAAGACGCCCATCTATTCTTACAATCAGACAGATTTCGTTAAAGAACGCGTCGCCATCGAGGTCCAATTCGGAAAATACTCTTTCATCGCCTACGATTTATTCGTGAAGCATCTGGCTTTCTATGTTGGAAACCAGATCGATTGCGGGATCGAGATACTCCCAATGAAGGCGCTCCAGTCAGAGATGTCGTCTGGGCCTGGCTATTACGAAGGCGCTCTATACGATTTGGTTAGACAAGGCCGAGGTGTGCCAGCAGTGCCGCTTGTTCTGATCGGGGTTGTCCCCTGACGCAGTAGAAATCGCCAGCCCGTAGTTATTCGGAGCTATGGGGCGCCAAGAACAGACTTTTCACAATTGGGTAGGCTCCTGTGTGGTCGCGAGGCATCCAAGGAAGCTGCGCTCCATCGTGCCAAGCTAGCCTCATTACTTCCCCGACAATCGCCGCCTCGCCTGTGCCGGCCTATCTCCCGCGTGGATCAACCACCCGCAGGAGGAAGCCATGTCCCATCCCACCGCCACGCCGGACGCCGTCGTCAGGCCTACGTCGCCACCTGGAACGAGACCGATCCCGCGCGTCGCCGCGCCTTCCTTGCCGCGGCCTGGAGCGAGACGGGAATCTATCGCGATCCGGCGATGGCGGGCGACGGGCCGGCCGGGATCGATGCCATGCTGGCGGGCATGCAGGCGAAGTTCCCGGGCTTCGTGCTCGCGCGCACCTCGAAGATCGACACGCACGGTGGTTCCCCGGGCAGCCCCTCGGGCGGTGCGGGGGCGCGCTATCTGCGCTTCACCTGGTCGCTGGGTCCGGCCGGCGGGCCCTCGGTCGTCGAGGGTGTCGATTTCTGCACCCTGGCGCCGGACGGGCGGCGCGCGTCCGTGGTCGGCTTCATCGACAAGATGCCGGGGTAACCTGTCCCTGGAAGAGGAAGGTCCCTCGGCTGCGCTCGGGATGACAACGGGAGCGCAGCGACGAAAAGTGCGATGACCCGGGCTGGGGATGGCCCGGGTCATCTGCTTGCTGACTAAGCCGCTTCCTTCACTTCGACCGGCGCGCTGCGGATCAGGTGGTCGAAGGCGGAGAGGGCGGCCTTGGCGCCCTCGCCCATGGCGATGACGATCTGCTTGAACGGCACGGTCGTGGCGTCGCCGGCGGCGAAGATGCCGGGGACCGAGGTCTGGCCCCTGGCGTCGACCTCGATCTCGCCGCGCGGGCTCAAGGCGATCGCGCCCTTCAGCCACTCGGTGTTGGGCACCAGGCCGATCTGCACGAAGATGCCCTCGAGCTCGATCGTCTTCTGCTCGCCACTGGTGCGGTCCTTGTAGGCGAGGCCCGTCACCTTCGCGCCGTCGCCGTGCACCTCGGTGGTCTGCGCCGAAACGATCACTGTGGCGTTGGGCAGCGAGCGCAGCTTCGCCTGCAGCACCGCGTCGGCGCGCAGCTGGCCGTCGAACTCGATCAGCGTGACGTAGCTCACCAGGCCGGCGAGGTCGATCGCCGCCTCGACGCCGGAGTTGCCGCCGCCGATCACCGCCACCCGCTTGCCCTTGAACAGCGGGCCGTCGCAGTGAGGGCAGTAGGCCACGCCCTTGTTGCGATACTCGGCCTCGCCGGGGACGTTCATCTGCCGCCAGCGCGCGCCGGGCGAGAGCACGATGGTCTTGGCCTTCAAGGTCGCGCCGTTCTGCAGCTCGACCGTGGCCAGGCCGCCCGGTGCCGTCGCGGGGACGAGCTTCGTCGCGGTCTGCAGGTCCATCACGTCTACCTCGTAGTCCTTGACGTGCGCGGCCAGCGCCGCCGCCATCTTCGGGCCCTCGGTGTGCGAGACCGAGATGAAGTTCTCGATGCCCATCGTGTCCAGCACCTGGCCGCCGAAGCGCTCCGAGGCGATGCCGGTGCGGATGCCTTTTCGTGCGGCATAGATCGCCGCGGCAGCACCCGCGGGGCCGCCGCCGACCACCAGCACGTCGTAGGGTGCCTTCGCCGCGATCTCCTCGGCCGCGCGTTCGGCCGCGCCGGTGTCGAGCTTGGCCAGAATCTGCTCCAGGCTCATGCGGCCCTGGCCGAACGCCTGGCCGTTGAGGAAGATTGAGGGCACGGCCATCACGCCGCGCTTCTCGACCTCGTCCTGGAACAGGGCGCCGTCGATCGCGGTGTGGCGGATGCGCGGGTTCAGCACGCTCATCAGGTTCAGCGCCTGCACCACGTCGGGGCAGTTCTGGCACGAGAGCGAGAAATAGGTCTCGAACGTGTAGTCGCCGTCGAGGGTCTTCACGCGCTCGATCGTGTCCTGCGCCTCCTTGCTCGGGTGGCCGCCGACCTGCAGCAGCGCCAGCACCAGCGAGGTGAATTCATGGCCCATCGGGATGCCGGCGAAGCGGACCGAGATGTCGGTGCCCGCGCGCACGATGGCGAAGGACGGCTTGCGCATGTCCTTGTCGGCCTCGGCGAAGGTCACCTTGTCCGAGAGGGTCGCGATCTCCTGCAGCAGCTCCTTCAGCTCGGCCGACTTGGGGCCGTCGTCGAGCGAGGCCACCAGCTCCACCGGCATGGTCAGGCGCTCGAGATAGCCCTTCAACTGCGTCTTGAGGTTGGCGTCCAACATGGGAGGTACTCCTGTGAAACTCTTGTCGTCGCGATGGAAAAGAGATCCCTCGACTTCGCTGCGCTCCGCTCGGGATGACGGACTAAGAAAAACCCCGTCGTCCCGACCGGAGCCCGAAGGGCGGAGTGGAGGGACCTCTTTTGGAGGTCTCTCCACCCCGACGCCGTCAGATCTTGCCGACCAGGTCGAGGCTGGGGGCGAGGGTCTTCTCGCCTTCCTTCCAGGCGGCCGGGCAGACTTCGCCCGGGTGGGCGGCGACGTACTGGGCGGCCTTGACCTTGCGCAGCAGCTCCGAGGCGTCGCGGCCGATGCCGCCGGCGGTGATCTCGACGATCTGGATCTTGCCGTCCGGGTCGACCACGAAGGTGCCGCGATCGGCCAGGCCCGCTTCCTCGATCATCACGCCGAAGTTGCGGGTGATGGTGCCGGTCGGGTCGCCGACCATGACGTACTCGATCTTCTTGATGGCTTCCGACGTGTCGTGCCACGCCTTGTGGCTGAAGTGCGTGTCGGTCGAGACGCTGTAGATCTCGACGCCCAGCTTCTTGAACTCGGCGTAGTTAGTCGCCAGGTCCTCGAGCTCGGTCGGGCACACGAAGGTGAAGTCGGCCGGGTAGAAGAACACGACCGACCACTTGCCCTTGCCCTTCAGGTCGGCGTCGGTCACGTCGATGAACTTGCCCTTCTGGTAGGCGGTGGCCTTGAACGGCTTGATCTCGGTGTTGATGAGGGACATTGGCTTGAAACTCCTTGGTTAACGCTTGGCAACGGTTACTTAGGTTCATTCTAAGATCGTTTGAAACGCAAAATACCGAATTGAATAATCGGTAAAAACGATTACATGCCCCCGATGAAGCCCACCCCGACCCTGCGACAGCTCCGCTACCTCGTGGCGGTGGTCGATCGCTGCCACTTCGGGCAGGCTGCGGCGGCCTGCAACGTCACCCAGTCCACCCTGAGTGCCAGCATCCAGGAACTGGAGGAGCTTCTGGGGGCGCCTCTTCTGGAGCGGACCAAGCGTTCGGTCATGCCGACGCCGCTCGGTCGAAGCGTCGCCGCCCGCGCCCGCGCCCTGCTGAAGGGCGCCGAGGATCTGGTCGACCTCGCCCAAGCGTCGCGCGACCCGCTGTCGGGCCCGCTTCATCTCGGCATCATCCCGACCATCGGGCCCTTCCTGCTTCCGCGTGCCATGCCGCGACTGCGGAAGAATTTCCCCAGGCTGCAGCTCTATCTGCGCGAGGACCAGACGGCGCGGCTGTTGGAGCGGTTGGAGGCGGGCGAACTCGACGCCGTGCTGCTGGCGCTGCCCTATGCGCTGGGCGACCTCGAAGTGATGGATCTCGGCGAGGACCGGTTCTCGCTCGTGTACCCCGCGGGCCACGTCCCGGCGGCCAGCATCGCCGACGAGAACCTGTTGCTCCTTGAGGACGGCCATTGCCTGCGCGATCAAGCGCTGGCGGCCTGCGAGCTGGAGGGCGCGCGGCGCAATGCCGGCTTCAACGGCACCAGCCTGCACACCTTGGCGCAGATGGTGGCCAATGGCTTGGGCGTCACGCTGATGCCGCAGATGGCGCTCGACGCCGGCATCCTGTGCGGCCTCGACGTGACGGTGCGGCCCCTCGACGTGATGGTTAGGGCCGGTGCGGTCCCGCATCGCCGTATCGGTCTCGTCTGGAGGCGTTCGTCCGCGCGCGCCGAAACCTTCCGCGCGCTGGGCGACGCGCTGAAGGCGGAACTCGCGAAGTCATGAAGAAGTGCAGGTCAGCTCTGCAGGATTGACTCGGCAGGTCCCACAGGCAGGTGTGCTACTTCTAAAATGCAGAGATTAAAGGCCTGTGCGCCCGACCGCGGATCTCGCGGTCGGGCTATTTTTTTGTCCGGACGCCGCCGTCGTTACGGCTGCTGGCCGGGCGCAGGCGTCGATTCCGGCGTCGGCGTGGCCGGGATGGGCGCCACCCGTGGCACGGTCGGCGTCCGTGTCTCATTGGTCCGTGTGTCGATGGAAGCCGGGCTCGGATTGCGGGCCAGTTCGGTGCCCTCGGGACGATCGCCCGAGAAGAACATCAGGCCTGCCGCCGCCACGACCGCGGCCACCACGCCCACCACCAGATAGAGTCCTCGGCTCGGCGAGCGCGGCTCGAAAGCCGCGTCGTCAAAAACGGGTTTGTCGATCCTGGGGTCATAGTCGCTCATCGCCCCTTACTCCTGAGGCGCCGCCGGCGTCGTGGCCGGGGCCGGGCTGGCCGGATTCGCCGGCAGCGGGATCGACGCCGGACGGTCGGCGTTCGGCGTGGCCGCCGGCGTATCCGTCACCGTGCGCTCGATCGGTGCCGGAGCCTGGGCCTGCTCGGGGAAGCTCGTGTTCTGCGGGTTGCCGAAATACAGAAACCCGCCGACCAGGGCGACGCCCGCCAGCGCGGCCAGCAGGACATAACCCGGGCGGCCATTGTCTGGCGCGGTATAAGGATCGGCGGAATCATAGCCCGGACGGCCCGGATTCAGGTTCGGATCGTAGTTGTTCATCTGGTCCTCCTTTTGCTGTGACTGCAGGACCAACGACTCCTCGCGCCAGATGGTTTCGCCGAAGGGGGGTGCCTGCTACCCTGCCTTGCAAATTCCGGAGGTCTAGAAAATGCCCGATTCGCTGCCTTTTTCGGCTCCCCCCAAGGAACCGGTGCTGCTCGACGAAGCGGGCGCGCGGGCGCTCGTCGCCTCCTACGCGCCGGTCAGCGTGACGGCGGCGGTCAAGGACATCGGCCGGATCGATGCGCATATGGGCCGTTTCATCGGGCTCTCGCCGATCTGCCTGATTTCGACTGCCGACGCGTCCGGCAAGCAGGACGTGACCCCGCGTGGCGATCCGCCGGGCTCGTTCAAGGTGCTCGACGAGAAGACGATCGCGCTGGCCGACCGGCCGGGCAACAACCGGCTCGATACGCTGCGCAATCTGCTGGAGAATCCCGAGGTCGCGCTGATCTTCCTGCTGCCGGGCGTCAACGAAACGGTGCGGGTGGCGGGCACGGCGCGCCTCTCGGTCGATCCGGCGCTGCTCGACTCGATGGCGGTGCAGGGCAAGGCGCCGAAATGCGCCATCGTCGTCTCCGTGCGCCAGGCCTACCTGCACTGCGCCAAGGCGCTGCTGCGCTCGCGCCTGTGGTCGCCGGACTATGTCCATCCCAAAGGCACCTTCCCCTCGATCTCGCGCATGGTCGGCGACCAGATCGGCCTGAGCGAAGAAGAGAAGAAGAAGCGCGAGGCCGCCACCGAGCACGCGTACAAGGAAGGTCTATGGGCGCCTATACAGTAACGGGGCAACGTGCCCGCCAGATGCGGGTGGTGCCGGCAGAGGTGCTGAAGCGCCTCTATGCCCGCGACGATACCAAGGGCCTGATCCAGACCGGCGCTCATCTCGCGCTGCTGGTGCTGGGCGGCTGGCTGGTGCTTTTAACGCGCGGCACCTGGTGGGTGCTGCCGGCGCTGCTGCTGCAGGGCATCTTCATCAACGCGCTGTTCGGCGCCATGCACGAATCGGTGCATTACGGCTCGTTCAAGACGCGCTGGATGGCCGACCTGCTGGCCTTCTTCTCGGGCGCGGCGATCCTGAACAATGCCGGCTTCTACCGGCACTATCATCTCGCCCATCACCGCTACACCCAGGATCCCGAGCGCGACCCCGAGCTGATCACCTCGGTCACGCCGACCGGGTGGCGCAGCTATCTGTTTCGCGTGAGCGCCATCCCGTTCCTGATGATCCGGGCGCGCGACATCTTCCTGTTCCCCTTCGGCTTCCGGGGCGACGTCACGTACATCCACGACCAGGCTTGGCCTGAGGTGCGGCGCTGGGGCCGCTGGCTGCTCGCGCTCTATGCGGTGCTGATCGTTGGCTCGATCCTGCTGCGGACCGACGTGCTGCTCTGGGTCTGGTTC
>JAGNNA010000494.1 GCA_017990895.1 Reyranella sp. | reverse complement strand
GTTTTGCACCGGCATCTTCCACAGCAATCGGCCGTCATCCGCGCGATAGGCGGCAAATTCCTTCTCGGGAGTGCCCTGGAAGAGCAGATTGCCCTGCGTGACGAGCACGCCGCCCGAACCGGGCGCGATATGCCTGATCCGGAAGGCTTCCTTCTGCTCCACCGGGTCCCAGGCGAGCAGGAAGCCCTGTTCGCGCGAATCGGCGATTTCCTGGAGCTTCTTGCGCTTCTCCGGCTGGCTCAGCCAGTCGAAGCCGGAATTGTTGCGCCAGTTGAGCCGCCGGAAATCCTTTTCCTGGATTTTCGCCATGACCATCCACTGCTCGTGCGCAGGGAAATAGACGAGGCCAGTTCTGGGGCTGTAGGCCATCGGATGCCACGAGTGCGAAGCGAGCGGCCCCGGTGTCATCAGCGTCGGCTCGTAGGTGAGGCGCGCCGTCTTCGTTTCCACCGGTCGGCCGGTCGTCCTGTCGATGCTCGTCGCCCAGGTGTTGGGCACGTATCCTTCGGCCGAGAGCAATTCGCCCGTCTTGCGGTCGAGCACGTAGAAGAAACCGTTCTTCGGCGCCTGCATGATGACCTGGCGCTGTCTTCCCTTGATCTCGAGGTCGGCCAGGATCATCGGCTGGGTACAGGTGAAGTCCCAGGATTCGGCGGGAACCATCTGATAGTGCCAGACCCGTTCGCCCGTATCGGCATTGAGCGCGACGATCGAGCACAGGAACAAATTGTCCCCGCCGCCCGGTGAGCGGATCGTGTCGACGTGCGGGGCGCCGTTGCCCGTGCCAAGGTAGACGAGGTTGAGCGTGGGATCGTAGACGAGCGAATCCCACGCTGTTCCGCCGCCGCCACCTTGCCACCACTCGCCGCTCCAGGTGGGCGTGGCCAGCTTCATCGCGGAATCGGACGCTTCGCCATCGGGGCCGTCCGCCGGGTTGCCGGGGACGATGTAGAACTTCCAGAGCTTCTTGCCGGTTTCCGCGTCATAGGCCGAGACGAAGCCACGTACGCCGTAGTCCGCGCCACCATTGCCAATCACGACCTTGCCGTCGAACACGCGCGGCGCGCCGGTGATCGAATAGGGCCAGTCGCTCTCGAAGGTCCGGGTCGTCCAGACTTCCCGGCCGGTCTTCGCATCGACCGCGATCAGCCGTCCATCGAGGGCCCCGACATAGATCTTGCCGTTCCAGGCAGCGATGCCCCGCGAGCTCGGGCCGCAGCAGGCGAGCCGGGCCCATGCCCGGTCCACTCCGGGGTCGAAGGTCCACAATTTCTCGCCCGTGGCGCCGCGATAGGCGGTGACGATGTTGAAAGCCGAGGTGTTGTAGATCACGCCGTCGATCACCAGCGGCGTACCCTCGATCCCGCGCAAGGTCTGCAGGTCGTCAAACCACGCCAGGCCCAGCTGATCGACATTGCCGTCGTTGATCTGATCGAGTGGGCTGAAACGCTGTTCGTCGTAGGTGCGGCCGTAGGACATCCACTCGCCGACATTCTCCTTTGAATCGGCGTTGCGCAGGCGTTCGCCGTTGACCGCGGCCGGGCCGTACGCAGACGCCAGCGCGCTGCACCCGGCAACCGCGCCCAGCAGAAGCGCTCCCGCCAGCCCCTTGCCAGGCACGCGACACCAAAAGCCCGGTCGTTCCATCAGTGCGGTCCGCTGCCGTCGGATTTGGCGCCCCAGTCCTCGTTGGCCCGGGCGATGAGATAAGCGTGGATCGCGTCGGCCTCATCCGGCTTCAGGATGTCGGCGAAACTGGCCATGCCCTTCTCCTTGTAGAGGCCCCCGAGCACGACGTCGTTGAACCGGGCGTGCGCCTCGCGGGTCAACCCGCGCAGGTCCTTGACGCCACCGATCGCCTGCTGACCGTGGCAGACCTGACAGGTCTGGGCATAAAGGACTGCACCGCGCGCGACGGTCGCTTCGCTCGCCGTCAGCCGGGGCGGCTCTGGCGCCTTGTCCTCTGCCTTGAGCGGCGGGAGCTGGACCTTGCCGCCGAGCGCGAAGACGAGCAGCCGTGCCGAGGCGCGTGGCAGCTCAATGCCTGCGCCACGTTCGATCTGCGCTGCACCCCCGCCCCAGCCGGCATTGACCGCGACGTATTGCACGCCGTCCAGCAGGTACGTGATGGCACCGCCGACGGGCGCGCTCTGCACCGGCATTTCCCAGAGTACCTGGCCGTTCGTCGCGTCGAATGCCGCGAACGTCTGCCGGGTCGTGCCCTCGAAGACGAGATCGCTGGCCGTCACCATGACGCCGCCATTGCCGTGGCGGGGCAACGGCACGCGCCAGGCCAGCTTCTGATTGACCGGATCCCACGCCGTCAGGAAGGTCTTCTCCATTCTGGCGGCTACGGCATTCAGTTCCCTGCGCTGCTTGAGTGCTTCGCCGGTGTAGCCACCCCAACCGGAATTCGAGCGGAAGGGCTTGGGCCGGAAGTCGGGATCGACAGCGTAGACCATGCCCGACTCGTAGGTCGGGAGATAGGCGAGCCGGGTGCGCGGGCTGTAGGCCATCGGGAACCAGTTGTGTGCGCCGCCCGGACCCGGCATGACGAGTTGCGGCTGCGTGCCGTAATGCGGGTTGATGTGCGGCCGGCCCGTCCCGGGGTCGATGCCGCTCGCCCAGTTGACCGGCGCGATCTTCTCCGCCGAGATGAACTCGCCGGTCTTGCGGTCGATCACGTAGAAGAAGCCGTTCTTGGGCGCCTGCATCAGAACCTGGCGCTTCCTGCCCCGGATCTCGAGATCGGCGGTGATGATCGACTGGGTGCAGGTATAGTCCCAGTCCTCCCCGGGCACCATCTGATAGTGCCACTGGTACTTGCCGGTGCGCGCATCGAGCGCGACGATCGAGCAGATGAAGAGATTGTCGCCCGTGCCGCCGCTGCGATGATGCCAGCTCAGAGGCGAACCGTTGCCGGTGCCGACATAGACCCTGTTGAGCTTGGGATCGTAGCCGATGCTGTCCCAGGGGTTGGCCCCACCGCCGAGTTGCTTCCACAGGCCGTCGGACCAGGTCTTCTGGATCATGCCCATGATGTCGTCGGAAGCCTCGCCATCGGGCTCGCCGGCGGGATTGGGCGTGAGGAAGAACTTCCAGAGCTTGCGGCCCGTCTCGGCATCATAGGCCGAGACAAAGCCGCGCACGCCCAGGTCGCCGCCGGCATTGCCGATCACCACCTTGCCGTCGAACACGCGCGGCGCACCGGTGATCGTGTAGGGCATGTCCTTCGG
>JAGNNA010000493.1 GCA_017990895.1 Reyranella sp. | reverse complement strand
GGCGTCAACAACCTGTTCGGCACTGATCCCGACATCTTCGTACCGGTGTCCAATCAGTTCCAGAGCGGCTACGACGCCAACCAGTACGACCCGCGTGGGCGCTTCATCTACCTCACGGGAACCTTCAAGTTCTGAACTGAAGCAGCAAGACATGGCTTGGAGGCCTGTATCCCGGCTTGTATAATCAAGTTCGGCGCAGGTTTCCCGACCACCGCGTGCCCGCTGGCCACAAGCCGGCGGGCATTTTGTTTGCTACCCTCTCGCACCTGTTCTCCTCTGGAGACCCCAGACCATGGACTTTTCGACGCGCGGCCCGCAACCGCAGAAGCATGCGCTGGGCATCGCCGTGGTGATCGCCTTCCATGCGATCGTGATCTATGCGCTGGTCACGGGCCTGGGCAAGAAGATCGTCGACGTCATCAAGCAGCCGATCGAGACCAAGGTCATCGAGGAAATCAAGCCGCCGCCGCCGCCGCCCGAGCGCCTGCTGCCGCCGCCGCCCAAGCTCGAAGCGCCGCCGCCGCCCTTCATTCCGCCGCCTGAGGTCCAGATCGCGACGCCGCCCCCGGTGCAGAACGTGATCACGTCCACGACCTCGACGCCGCCACCGCAGACCGACATCCGCCCTGTCGCGCCGCCAGCGCCGCCAGCACCGCCAGCGCCCAAGCCGGCCGTCGTCTCGATCCGCACGATCTGCCCCAACATGGTCCAGCCGACAATGCCGCGCAAGGCATTGCAGACCGGCACCGGCGGCAGCGTGACCGCCAAGGCGATCATCAAAGGCGGCAAGGTGGTCGAGGTCGAGATCCTCTCGTCTCAGCCACGCGGGCTGTTCGACAGTGCCGTGCGCGAGGCCATGATGCAGTACGGCTGCGTCGGCGATCACGTTGCCACCCAGGAGTTTGCGTTCAAGGTCGATTGACCGTGACAGACCGATTGCCACTGCCGCCGCCTGGACCGATGCCCCTTCCTCAACACCGAAACGCTCTGTAGCCATAACAGGAGACCGCTTCCATGACCACAAGTCTTTCCACCAAGCTCGCCGCGCTGACCCTCGCGGCGACGATGGTCGCGCTGCCGACGTTGACCTTCGCGCAAGCCTCGGCCCCGCAAGCCGCGACCGCTGCAGCCCCCGCCGATGCCGCCGCCGTGCCGGCGCCGCCCCCGCCCGCCGCGGCCGTGACGAAGGAGACGGTCGACAATCCGTATGGCCTGTCGGCGCTTTGGGCGCAGGGCGATTTCGTCTCCCGCGGCACGCTGATCATCCTCGTCATCATGTCGATGGGCAGCTGGTACATCCTCGTCACCAAGCTCTACGAGAGCTTCAAGATCGCCGGCGAGGCGAAGGCCGCGCGCAAGGGTTTCTTCAAGGCGCCGACGCTGCAGGACGGCGCCAAGACGCTGAAGAAGGGCAGTGCTTTCCGCTACATCGCCGAAACCGGCATGGAAGCGAGCGAGCACCACGAAGGCGCACTCACCGAGCACATCGACCGCAATACCTGGGTCGCCATGAACGTGCAGCGCAGCGTCGACACGGTGCAGAGCCGCTTGCAGGATGGCCTCGCGTTCCTGGCCACGGTCGGCTCGACGGCGCCGTTCGTCGGCCTGTTCGGCACCGTCTGGGGCATCTATCACGCGCTGACGGCGATCGGCATCGCCGGCCAGGCTTCGATCGACAAGGTCGCCGGCCCGGTCGGCGAGGCGCTGATCATGACCGCCATCGGCCTGGCCGTCGCAGTGCCCGCGGTGCTCGGCTACAACTGGCTCGTGCGCCGCAACAAGGTGACGATGGAGTCGGTGCGTTCGTTCGGCGGCGATCTGCACGGCATCCTGATGGGCAGCCGCGCGGCACCGCTCAGCGGCCGCTGATGACGCCCCCCAAGCTCACTTCGTTCGCGCCCCCCAGGGCCACGCAAGGGCCCCTTGGCGGCCCATGGGGAGTCCGGCGCCCTAGGGGCGGCCCGGCGGGCGTCGGGATCCGCCACTGGAGAACGTAATGGCAATGAATGTCGGCTCCGACAGCGGCGAAGACGAAGTCAACGCCACCATCAACACGACGCCGCTCGTCGACGTCATGCTGGTGCTGCTGATCATTTTCCTGATCACGATTCCCGTCGTCACCCAGAGCCTGAATGTCGCCCTGCCGCAGGAGACGAACATTGCGCGCCAGACCAAACCCGAGAACATCGAGATCTCGGTCAACAAGGACGGCGACGTGTTCTGGAACCTGCAGCTCGTCCCGGACAGCAACGCGCTGGTCGAGCGGCTGAAGAAGGTCTCGGTGCTCGATCCGCAGCCCGAGGTGCACATCCGCGGCGACCAGCAGTCCCGCTACGAGTCGATCGGGCGGGTCGTCTTCGCATGCCAGCGCGCGGGCATCCTGAAGATCAGCTTCGTCACCGAGCCGCCGCCGAAAGGCTGAGGAACCACGATGGCCATGAACGTAGGCTCGGGCAGCTCGAGCGAAGATGAAGTGATGATCGACATCAACACCACGCCGCTGATCGACGTGATGCTGGTGCTGATCATCATGCTGATCATCACGATCCCGGTGCAGTTGCACTCGGTCAACCTGAACATGCCGGCCGGCAATCCGCCGCCGCCGACGACGCCGCCGGTCGTGGTGACGATCGACGTCGACTTCGACGGTACCGTGCTGTGGAACGGCGAGACGATGGCCGACCAGGCCGCCCTCGAGGCGCGCCTGCGCGAGGCCGCGGCGCAAACCGAGCAGCCCGAGGTGCACCTGCGTCCGAACAAGCTCGTCGAGTACAAGAACGTTGCCGCGGTGATGGCTGCCGCTCAGCGTCTGGGCGTCACCAAGCTCGGCATGGTCGGCAACGAGCAGTTCGCCAAGTAGCCGGTCCCAAGCCCATGAACCTCATGAGTCACCTCTTTCGCATCGCTTCGTTCGCGCTCGCCCTGTTCGTGGGTGCGGCGCAGGCACAGGAGACCGTGCGTCCCGACGTCGGCAAGCCGTTGCAGGAAGCGCAGAGCCTGATCAAGGCGCAGAAGTACAAGGAGGCGCTGGTCAAGGTGCGCGACGCCGAGGCGGTTCACAACAAGACCGCCCACGAGAGTTACCTCATCGAGCGCATGCGCATCGCCGCGGCGTCCGGCGCCGGAGACATGGCGAGCGCGGCCAAGGCCTACGAGGCACTGGCCGGTTCGGGCAAGCTGAGCGCGGGCGAAAAGCTCAAGATGGTCGAGTCGATCGCCGGCGGCTACTACCGCAACAAGGA
>JAGNNA010000492.1 GCA_017990895.1 Reyranella sp. | reverse complement strand
CGAGATAGCGTGCGCCACCATCGAGGTTCTGCAGCGGGTCGGTCGGATCGACGCCGAGATCGGCGGCAGTGCCCGGCATCAACTGGCAGAAGCCCATGGCCCCGACCGGGCTGATCGCCGCGTTGGAAAACCCGCTTTCCTGTTTCACCAGCGACTGGAAAAGAATGCGCCAGGTCGTGGGCGTGAGCCCGACCTTCACGACACCGGGATGCGTCTCGTAGCGCGCCGCTGTGGCGATGATCATCGCCTCGACCGTCTCGCCTTCACCGAAGAGCCGCTGGCTTTCCGGGCTTGTCTCCTCAAGGGGATATACCTCGTCGGCAGGAGGGAAGGTTCCCGTCCCCATCTCGAAGCCGCTGAGGTCGGTCACGCCGGTCGTATCCGCGAGGAAACGCTCATAGGCGGCCAGCTGGTCGTCTTCGATCTCGCTGAGTTCCGTGCGCGTGGCGAGTTTCTCCCCCTGCTTCACCGCATCCTCAGCCTGTTCGACAAGACGCGAGATGAAGTTCGACAAGCGCGAGCCATCGATGATCGGCACGCCCTGGGCCAGGAGGCCCATAGGCACCGCAGTGCCGAGAAGAAGCCCGAGAAGGAGCGGTGCGCGACTCATGCGGTGTCTCAGTTCGCGCAAGTCGTGTCGGGTGCGTTCATCGTCGAGACGACGACCGTCGTGCCGTCACTTTGCTCGTGCGCTGCGAAGTATTTGCCCTCGGCCCGGAACTGACCGTGGCAGGGGGAGACGGCCCCCGTCTCGACACCGGCGCAGGCGGAGAGGAGGGTGAGCCCGACAAGGGAAGCGGGGATCAAGCGGTTGCGTCTGGTCACGTCATGTCCTTCCAGAAGTCGGGGTTGTCGCGCCAGCTATAGGGCGCGCGGTCTTCACCGGATCGGCCGCCGCCAAGCACGGCGAGCGCGGGTCCGAGGGCCGCGAGATCCATGTTCACGAAGACCGAGTCTCCGGCCGAGCGCAGGAGGGCGAGGCGCAGGCCGCCCGTGGGCGTGCAGAGGAACTCGGCCTCTTTCTCGTTCAGCCGCAGGATCCGGTAATCCTCGGGGTTTGCGCGCGGGTTCGGGTAGAGAAGCTGGGTCACTACGCTTTCCGCGATGATTTGTCCGACCTTGACCCGTGTCAGATGGGTCGGAGTCTGGGTCAGCATCATCACCACGGCATTCTTCTTCCGCATCGTGACGAGCCAATCGTGCAGGCGCTTCTCGAAGATCGGATCGTCGAGCATCTTCCAGGCTTCATCGATGACGATGAGGGTCGGACGGCGATCCTCGATCACCCGTTCGATGCGCCGGAAGAGGTAGGCCAGAAGCGCTGAGCGCTCGGTCCCGAGATCGAGGATCTCCGACATGTCGATGCCGACCACATCTTCGGACAGGCTGATCTGGGATGTGGCCCCGGGCCCGAAGAGCCAGCCATGCCGACCCCCCTGCCCCCATTCCCGGACCCTTCCCACCAGATCGCCCTCGTCGTCTGTCGAGGCGACGAGGGTTGCGAGGCCGTCGAAAGTCCTCAGCCGCGGATCGGCCGAAACGATCTGACGGACGGCGGCGTTCAGGCTGACGGTTTGAGCGGTCTCGAAGGGGCGCGACCCTGCAAGGATGTCACCAAGCCAGTCGGTGAGCCAGGCCGCCCCGCGCTCGTCGACCTCGGTCTGAAACGGATTGAAGCCTGTCGCCTCGCCGATCCGGATCGCAGAATAGCTGCCACCCAAGGCGCGCACGGCCATCTCGAGGCCCCGGTCCTTGTCGATGACGAGGATGCGGGCATGCACTCGCCGCGCCTGCGCCATCAGAAAGGCCGTGCCAAGGGTCTTGCCCGATCCGGTGCGGCCCAAGACCAGCGTGTGGCCGGCGCTCGGCTCGGCACCGCGCTCGCCCTTATCGTGGAAATTGAAGCGGTAGAGGCTCGAGGTCACCGTCGGCAGCGCCGTGATCGTCTCGCCCCAGGGCGACTGTGCCTTGGAGCGACCTTCCGTCACCCGGTGCAGCGCTGCGAGGTGGGCGAAGTTCTGGGCTGACAGAAGTGCGGTGCGCGGGCGGTAGGCCCAGTTGCCCGGGGCCTGGGCGAACCAGGCCGCGCGGGCGGCGAAACTCTCACGAACGAGGGTCGCCCCGCAATCCTGTCCGGCGCGCCAGACTTCGGAGGCGGCTTCCTCCAGCTGTTCCGGGGTCTCGGCCGTGACCATGACCGTCAGGTGATGTTTGCCGAAGACTTGTCGGCCCGAGGCGACATTGTCGGCGGCCTCATACAGTTCCTGACGCAGGGTTTCAGCGGCATCCTCAGAGGCACGCATCTGGCGTGCCGTGCGCTTGATGCGCTCTTCGATTTCGTTGTTGCGCGCGGGGGTGAAGCTGTTGGTGATGACGATGTCGTAGGGCAGTTCCAGCGCGTCGAGCATCCGCGCCCAGGTGCGGGCCGGATAGGATTTCACGCCGAAAATCGTCCCGAAACGCATCCCTTCGCTGGTTTCGATTTCCACCCGTTTGCCAGCAAAGATCATCTGCGATGACGCGACAGCCTCGGCAAGAAATTGGCCGCGCATCGGAAGCACCTTGGCCATCGGCTGCCCAAGAAGGACGCCAAGGAGACCCAGCCATTCCCCGGAGGAAACGGTCAGCCGCCGGAAGCCCAGACCCTGGCAGGCCCCGGCCAAAAGACCCATCGCTTCATTCAGGCGCTCGATCCTCTGGCCGAGGTCGCCTGTGAAGGCTGCCTTGAAGAGTGCGCCGATCAAAGGGACACGTTTTAGTACTGTGGGGCGAAGGATGAGCGAGACCACCAGCACTCGCCGCTTCAGGGTGCGGGCGCGAAGATGTCCCTGCCATCGGGCATCGACCATTGCCGCGAATTCGGCCCCGATGCCCTCACCATCGAAGGGCTTCAGCTGGGGTGCGTCCGGCAGGGTCAGCTTGGAGACATGGAACCCGAAGCCTTCGCCCAACTGGCCGATCAGCCGCGCAAGCGAAGTGGTCGCGAGTGAGAGGTCCCCTTCTTCCGTCGTGAAACTGTCCTGCCCCTCGACCACGGCAGAGGCGATCAGGTCACCCTGCCGGGTCAGGATCAGATTGTCCGCAGGTGCGGACAGCCAGGGCAAGTGCCGGGCGAAGGTCTCAGCTGCGAGATCCTCAGGCCGCAAGACAGATCGAAGCGCCGGGGTGGCCGGGAAGAGGGATTTGAGGTCAGCTGACATGGCGATCTCCGCCAAAGGCCGACTTGCCCCGTGTGCGCGGGGTGCGGGA
>JAGNNA010000135.1 GCA_017990895.1 Reyranella sp. | reverse complement strand
GCGCCCCGCGTGCACGCCCAGCAGTCTCCATGGGCCGACTGGCTCGGCACCTATGCCGGCACCGCCCGCTTCCATCGCGCGATCCCGCTTGAGGACATCGTCCCGCCGCCCCCACCGCGGCAGGATTTCGGCGGCGGTACGCCGTTCGCGGTTCAGTTCGCGGTGCGCAGCGTCGATGACAGGCCGGCCGTCTGGCTTCGCATCGATGGCGGTCCGATGCAGACCGACGAGGTGGGCGAAACGATGTTCTTCGGCCAGGTGATCGGCGGTGTGGCTTTGCTGCGGTCGGCCGACGCCCGCGCAATGCCGCGTTCCGCGAGCCTGACGGTCCGGCCGAACCAGCTCGGGACGGAGGCGTTGTTCACCCACGCCGACGGCAGCTTCTGGCGGCGGTATTTCACCGCCACGTTCACGTCGACCGGCGCCGACGTGATTCTCTGGGTCTTCGATGCCACCGGGACGCGGGCCCGCACCTGGCGCGGCTCGACGGTCCGTCGGCCGTGAGGCTCAGGCCGGTCGCGGCCCGACATAGGTCGATTGCGGGCGGATCAGGCGCCCGCCCTTCTCCTGCTCGAAGATGTGCGCGCACCAGCCCGCGGCGCGGCCGACCGCGAACAGGGCGGTGAAGGCGCTGCGCGGCACCTCGAGCGCCTCCAGCAGCAGGGCCGTGTAATATTCCACGTTGGTGTCGAGCCGCTGCTTCGGCTTGTGCTTGCGCAGCGCGGCGATGGCGCTGCGCTCGACTTCCACCGCGAAGGCAAGGCGGCCCGCGGTCTGCGGCAGCGTCGCCACCGTGTTCTTCAACACATCGGCCCGCGGATCGCGCTTCTTGTAGACGCGATGGCCGAAGCCCATCAGCCGCGTGCCCTTGGCAAAAGCGTCGTCCAGCCACGCCTCGGCCCGGTCGGGCGAACCGATCTCGTCGAACATGTCGAGCACCGGACCGGGCGCCCCGCCATGCAACGGTCCCTTCAGGGCGCAGAGCGCCGCCAGTACCGACGAGATCAGCCCGGCGCGCGTCGAGGCGACGACCCGGGCCGTGAAGGTCGAAGCGTTGAAGCCGTGATCCGTGACCGTCGCGAGGTAAGTGTCCAGCCCCTTCTCGAAGACCGCATCGGCACGCCGGCCTCGGACCATGCGCAGCAGGTCCTGCGCCGTCGTGAGCGTCGGATCCGGTGCCAGCGCCGACTTGCCCTCCGCCGCGCGCAGCAGCGCCGCCAGGAAGACCGGCAGCGCACCACAGACCAGATAGTGGTGCGGCACGGGATCGTTGTCGGGCAACATGCCGAGGCCGACCCGCAGCCCCTCCACCGGGTTGAGCCCCTTGGCCGCTCCCAGCAACTGCGGAATGTCGGCGAAAGCGCGCTCGCGCGCCTGGGCCATGCCGGCCCGCACGGCCGCCTCGTCCCCGCCCCCCTCGGCGAAACCTTCCCAGAGAAGTGCCGCGACGCCCTCGAAACCGCGACTCCGGACGAGGTCCTCGATCGACTGCCCACGAACGATGAGCCGGCCGGCTTCCCCGTCAACTTCGCTCATCACCGTATCGGCCACCACCACGCCGTCGAGCCCGCTGTCCACCCGTGTCTGAAACATCGAAATCCCCTTGTTGTGTCGGGGCAACATTCGGCTCGCACAATGTATTGTCAATATTGACTGATTTAATACATAATAAATCATGGCAATCGAATGGCTCACCTCGAAGCAAGCGGCGCAGCGTCTGGGCGTGTCGGCAGCCACCCTGTACGCCTATGTGAGCCGCGGACTTCTGAGATCCGAAGGCACGAACGGGCAGCGCGAGCGGCGCTACCGGGCCGACGACGTGGCGCAGCTCAAGCGCCGCCGCGACGTCGGCCGCAAGGCCGAGTCGATCGCGGCCAATGCCCTCGACTTCGGCACGCCGGTATTGGAATCGTCGCTGACCCTGATCGAGAACGGGCGCCTCTTCTATCGCGGCCAGGACGCCGCGCGGCTGGCACGCAACAGCTCCCTGGAACAGGTCGCCCAGTTGCTCTGGGACTGCGACGACCGCCCTTTCGCCGCCCGCAATCTGCCGCCGATGTCCACGGCGCTGCGCAGCGCCTGGCAGGCGGCCTCGGCCCTGCCCCCGGTCGATGCCTGCCTCGTGCTGCTGCCGGCGGCGGCGCGCTGGGACCATCCGAGCTGGGTCGAGGATCGCCCGGCGATGCTCGAAACCGGCGCGCGAATCCTGCGGCTGCTGGCGGCGGCGGTGACCGGCCAGCCCCTCTCCGACCGCCCGATCCACGAGCAGGTGGCAACGGCCTGGAACGTCCCGGCGGAGCAGGTCGCGCTGATCCGCGCCGCGCTGGTCCTCTCGGCGGACCACGAGTTCAATGCGTCCGCCTTCGCGGCGCGCGTGGTAGCCTCGACGGGCGCCAATCTCCATGCCTCCACGATGGCCGGGCTTGTGGCGATCAACGGCCCGCGTCACGGTGGCCTCACGCGCCGTGTGGCGAGTCTGCTTTCGGATCTCGCCGCCGCCCCCGACATCGATGCGGAGATCGCGCGTCGCGTAAGCGAGCGGATCTACATCCCGGGCTTCGGCCACCAGCTCTATCCTGACGGCGATATCCGGGCCGTCACTCTCTTCGCGATGATGCACGAACTCTTGCCGGGCTCGGCCGAGCTGGCCTTCGCCGAGCGCGTCGCCGGCGCCGTGGAGCAGCAGATCGACCGCAAACCGAACGTCGATTTCGCGACCGTGACGCTGGCGCGCGTACTCGGGCTGCCGAAGGACTCCGCACTGGCTCTGTTCCTTCTCGGGCGCACCGTCGGATGGATCGCGCACGCCATCGAACAGGCCGCACGCGGTGCGCTGATAAGGCCTCGTGCGCGCTATACCGGACCGCGACCGCCGGCGTGATTCGGGGTTCGCCGGTTATCCACCAAAACCCTTTCTTGCGAGGGCCGCACGCGCGTGCTTAACGTCGCGCTTTAGTGACAAACAATCGCGCGGGCGTGCCGAGGTTGCCCCACCTTCTCGGCATCGAAGGTCTTTCGCCTGAAACGATTTCGGGCTTGCTCGACCTATCTGAAACCTACATCGACCAGAACAGGTCCGTCGACAAACGGCGCGACAGGCTCGCCGGTCGCACCATCATCAACCTGTTCTTCGAGAATTCGACGCGGACCCGGACGAGTTTCGAGGTCGCCGCCAAGCGGCTGGGCGCCGACGTCATCAACATGGACGTCGCCACTTCCTCCGTGCGCAAGGGCGAGACCCTGCTCGACACGGCGATGACGCTCAACGCCATGCGGCCCGACGCCATCGTCGTGCGCCACCACGAGTCGGGCGCCGTCAACCTGCTGTCGCAGAAGGTCAACTGCGCCGTCATCAATGCCGGCGACGGCCAGCACGAGCATCCGACGCAGGCGCTGCTCGATGCCGTCACCATCCGACGACGACGCGGCAGCCTCGAAGGTCTCCTCGTGGCGATCTGCGGCGACATCATGCACAGCCGCGTGGCCCGCTCGAACATCCACCTGCTGCAGATCATGGGCGCCCGCGTGCGTGTGGTCGGCCCGCCCACCCTGATGCCGACCGACGTCGATAGAATGGGCGTCGAGGTCCACTACAGCATGAAGACGGGCCTGAAGGACGTCGACATCGTCATGATGCTGCGGCTGCAGACCGAGCGGATGCAGGGCTCGTTCGTGCCTTCGATCAGCGAGTACTTCCATTTCTTCGGTCTCGACCGCGCCAAGCTTGCCTATGCCAAGCCCGATGCGCTGATCATGCATCCCGGCCCGATGAACCGCGGCGTGGAAATCGACTCGGAGGTCGCCGACGATCTCGATCGCAGCGTCATCCACGAGCAGGTCGAGATGGGCGTCACCGTCCGCATGGCCTGTCTCGATGCCCTGATCGGCGGCCAGCGCAACCAGTTCGGAGCCGTGGCGTGAGCGGAAAGATCGACAAGACCGCGCCGCCGCATGCCGGCTCGACGGCCTATATCAACGCCCGCATCGTCGACCCGACCGGCGATGCCGAGTATCCCGGCGCCGTCCTGATCAGCGACGGCAAGATCGCCGACTTCGGTCCCAACCTCTTCGCCTCCGGCGCGCCCTACGGCATCCGCTCGGTCGACTGCCGCGGCTACTATCTCGCGCCCGGCCTGGTCGACACGCGCGTGCATACGGGCGAGCCGGGCGAAGAGCACAAGGAGACGCTGGAAAGTGCCGGTGCCGCCGCCGCCGTGGGCGGCATCACCTCGATGGTGCTGCTGCCCGACACCGAGCCGCCGTTCGACGACGCTTCGCTGATCGAGTTCGTGGCGCGCCGCGCCCGCCAGATCAAACTCGCCAACATGTACGCCTGCGGCGCACTGACCGTCGGCCTCGAAGGCAAGGAGCTCGCGGAGATCGGCCTGCTGGCGGAGGCCGGCGCCGTGGCCTTCACCGATGCCGACCATGCCGTCGCCAATGCCCAGGTCATGCGGCGTGCGCTCTACTACGCCAAGACCTTCGATGCGCTGATCGTCCACCTGCCGCAGGAGCCGACCCTGTCGGGCGGCACCATGACCAGTGGCGCGATGGCGACGCGGCTCGGCCTGTCCGGCAGTCCGCCGCTCGCGGAAGTGATGATGGTCGAGCGTGACGTCCGGCTGGCCGAGATGACCGGCGGGCGGATGCACCTGACCAAGATCTCGACGGCGGAGTCGGTCGAGGTGATCGCGGCCGCCAAGGCCCGCGGCCTCCGGATCACCTGCGATACCGCCGCGCCGTACTTTGCGCTGAACGATCTCGCCGTCGGAGACTACCGCACCTTCTGCAAGCTCGTGCCGCCGTTGCGCGCAGAGAAGGACCGGCTCGCCGTCGTCGAAGGGCTGAAGGACGGCACGATCGATGCCATCGTGTCCGATCATCGGCCCCAGGATCAGGACAGCAAACGCGTGCCCTTCGCCCAGGCGGAGCCGGGCGGCATCGGGCTGGAGACCCTGCTGCCGATCTCGCTCGAACTGGTGCATGGCGGCCATCTCACGCTGCCCCGACTGTTCCAGCGCCTGTCCAGCACACCCGCATCGCTGTTCGGCCTGCCCGCCGGCCGGCTCGCCAAGGGCGCGCCGGCGGATCTCGTCCTGTTCGATGCCGACTATGCCTGGAAGATCGATCGCGACGATCTCTGGAGCAAGACCAAGAACTCGCCGTTCGACGAGCGCCCGGTCCAGGGCCGCGTCCTCGCGACGATCGTCGGCGGCCGGACGATCTACCGCGACGACAGCTTCGCCGCGGAGGCGGCGGCCGCCTAACCGATGCCTTCAAACGGCCATCTGGTCTGATATGGTCGATTCGTCTTTCAACGGGGAACCGATGATGCTCCGGCACTCACTTCTTCTCGGCGTCGCTGCGGTCGCGCTCGCCGGCACCGCCCAGGCCCAGCCGCGCGGCGGCTCGCGCGACGACCTTCTGGACGCGCTGACACGCCACATCCAGATCTGCAGCGAGATCACCGAAACCCAGGCCCGGCTGTCCTGCTACGATCGCCTGCAGACCCAGGTCGGCGGCGTGCAGGCTCCGGCGGCGGCGCCCGCGGCGGCCCCGGCTCCAACGCCGACGCCGCTGCAGGCCGCCCCGACGCCCCTTTCGCCGATGCCCAGCACCGGTTCCTCGATCAGCGCTGCCCCCCTGACGCCCCAGCCTCTGGGCGTGCCGGGTGGCGGCACCGCGACCCTGGGCAGCCCCCAGCCGCTCGGCGCGCCCGCGGCGACCGGCCCGGCGCCTTACGATCCCAATGCCGCGTTCGACCCCAGCAGGTCCACCTATCGGCCCCCCGAGGCGCTGGGCCCGAAACCGCAGCCGCAGGCCCGCCGCAGCGGTCCGCGTCCGGTGCCGAACTTCGCGACGCCGCAGCCGCTGGTCACCATCGGCGCCAACAATCTGACCTACGGGCCGTCGCGTTACTGGCAGGTCACGATCGTGCTGAAGTCCAACATCCAGCGCGCAGTCGACACGCAGGCGGTCTGCACTTTCATGAACGGCAGCCGCGCGCTGGAGGACGCCTATTACGGGCCGGTTTCGATCCAGCCCGGCGAGCAGATCACCACCGAGCTGATCGGTCCGCCGACCACGGCCTATGTCGACTCGACGAACTGCAGGCTGCTGAGCCCGTAGGACGCGGCGATGATCTCGACCCTGATCCTGATGGCCGGCCCGTTCCTGATGGGCTACCTGATGGGCTCGATCCCGTTCGGGTTGCTGCTGACGCGTGCGGCAGGGCTGGGCGACATCCGCAACGTCGGATCCGGCAACATCGGCGCCACCAACGTGCTGCGCACCGGCCGCAAGGGACTGGCGGCCGCCACCCTGCTCCTGGATGCGCTCAAGGGTGTGGTGGCCGTGCTGATCGCCGACCAGGTGGGCCAGCTCCCCGCCGTCGGTGCGGCGGCAGGCGCGGTGCTGGGCCACATGTTCCCGGTCTGGCTGGGCTTCAAGGGCGGCAAGGGCGTCGCCACGACGCTCGGGGTCATGTGGGGCCTGTCGTGGCCGGTCGGCGCCCTCGCCTGCGCCGCCTGGCTGCTGCTCGCCGCGGTCTTCCGCTACTCTTCGCTGGCAGCGCTGCTCAGCGTCGTTGTCGCCGCGATCGCCGCCTGGTTCCTCACTGATCCGCGCGCCGCCATGTTGCTCACCCTGCTGGTGCCGCTCGTCTGGGTGCGCCACCACGAGAACATCGCGCGACTGCTCAACGGGACCGAGCCCAAGATCGGTCAGGGCAAAAAGCAGGCGGTCTGACTACTTCTTGGCGGCCTTGCCCTCGTAGCGCTTCGTCCATTCGGCAAGAATTCGCGCCCGGTTCTCCGACGCCCAGGCGAAGTCGTTCCTGATCATCGATTCGGCGACGCCGGCCGGATAGTCGGGAATACTGCTCGCGATCCCGGCGATCGCGACCTGGCTGACGAACGATGCATAGAGTTCGTTGGCGCGCCGGCTGGCCGCAAAGTCCATGAGCCGTCGCGCGGCTGCGGGCTTTTTCGTGCCGCGCAGGATGGCGGCCGCATCCATGTCCCAGCCGCCGCCTTCCTTCATCATCAGCCCCTCGATCGGCGCTCCCTTCTGGCGGGCGCTGGCGGCCGCGAGTTCGTAGGAGATCCCGACCGGGAACTCGCCCGAGGCCGCCTGGCGGCAGGGTCGCGTACCCGAATGTTCGTAGACGGCGATGTTGTCATGGAGCTTGTCCATGAACGCCCACGCCCTGTCCTCGCCGAACATCTGGATCCAGGCCGAGACGTGGAAATAGCCCGTACCCGACGAGGCCGGATGCGGCATGGTGAGCTTGCCCTTGAAACGTGGGTCGAGCAGGTCGAACCAAGATTGCGGCTTGGGCAGCGACAGCTTCGGCGCCTCGATCGTATTGAAGCAGACGGCGGCAACCCAGGCCTCCATGCCGACCCAGGTCGGCGGCTCGGCGGGGTCGCGGAACGCGGGCTTGATCGCGGCGAGGTTCTTCGGCGCATAGGGTTCGAGCAGGCCACGCCGATCCAGCAGCAGCATCGACGTCACCGCCAGGCCCCAGATCGCGTCACCGCGCTGCTGCCCCTGCTCGGCCAGGATCTTCGCCGTGACCACACCCGTCGAATCCCGGTTCCAGAGGATTTCGATGTCGGGGTTCTCGGCCTCGAACGTCTTCTTGAAGTCGTTGAGGTTTTCGATCTCGAGCGTCGAGTAGACTTCGAGGCGCGTGCGGTCCTGCGCGGTAGCCGCCGAGGCCGCCACCATGCCGAGCATCGCCATCCACCATCTCTTCATCGCCTGTTCCTCGCATCCACCGCCCGGAGCAGGCTCCCGGCGTCACATGGCTCATATATCCATCCGGCCGATGCAGGTCGCCCCCATTCCTGTCATAGCAACGGCCGCATGAGCGTTTCCCCGTCCCGCAGCCTTCCCTGGGCGCTGATCGGCGCCGCCTGTCTCGGATCGTTCGCGGCGACGTCGAGCGGGACCACGCGCGCGCCTTTCCTTCTGGAAATGTCGCACGATCTTGAGGTCGCGATGCCGCTCGTCGCCAACCTCGTTTCCCTCACGGCAACGGCCTGGGGCATCACGTCGGCGCTGGGCGGCTGGATGTCCGATGTCATCGGTCGCCGACTGATCCTGATTGTGGCCCCCATCGCGCTTGCCCTCACGCTGGTGGCGCAGGCCGCGGCCGGGTCCTTCTTCTGGGTGGCGGTCTGGGCCGCCGTCGGTGGCGGTTGCGCCGGCGCCTTCACCGGCGTCGTCTTTGCCGAAGTCTCCGCGCACGTGCCCGACAGCCAGCGCGGCCGCGCGCTGGGCTGGGTGATGAGCGGCCAGTCCCTCACCCTCGTCGTCGGCGTGCCGATGGCCGCGGCGATTGGCTCGGTCGTCGGCTGGCGGGGCTGGCTGCTCTGCGTCGCGGGTCTTTCGATCGCGGCGGTGCTGAGCCTGTTCCTGACCGTGGGCCGGGGCAGCGCGGGCCATGCGCGCGGCAGTGGAAGCCGTCTCTCGATGCGCGCCGCCCTGTCGCCGCGGGTGCTAAAGCTGCTCAGCACCGGCGTTGCCGAGCGGATCTGCTACGGCCTTGCGGTGGTCTACTTCGCCACCTTCATGCAGGTCACCTATCACATGACCCTGATCGAGCTCGCCCTTCCCCTGGCGGTGTTCGCGCTGGGCAACATCGCCGGCACGATTCTGGGTGGCCAGCTGGCCGATCGCCTGCGCGACCGGCTCCTCACCTTCGCCGTGGCCATGGCGCTGTCCGGCGTGGCGGCCCTGGTCCTGTTCACCTGGCATCCTGGCCCCGCCGTTACCGTTGCCGTGGGATTCGTCTACGTCCTGCTGAACGCGCTGGGGCGACCTTCCTACATGGCGTCCCTGGCCTCCGTCCCGGAGGATGTCCGCGGCACCGTCCTTGGTTTGAACGGCACGTCGGCCAGCGTAGGCTGGATCGGGGCCGCGGCCCTGGGGGCCGTCATGATCGGCTGGGGCGGCTTCGAAGGCTTCGGCCCGCTCATCGCCCTGCTGGCGCTGCTGGGCTCGCTTGGCGCGCTGCTGAGCCGACGCAGCCGGTCCTGATCGTCGAATTGCTACTTTCGGTTGTTTTACATATCGATATTACTCGCATAAGGTCAGCCGCATGTTCGACGGCCTTGACCCTATCGACCTTCCCCTGGCGGAACGGCGCGCCCGGTTGAGACTGGCGCGCAGCGCACGGATCGGCCCCGTCACCTTCCACGAGGCGCTGGCGCATTTCGGGTCCGCGCGTGCGGCCTGCGCCACCCTGGCGACCGTTTCCGCTTCTGCGATCGAACGCGAGGAGCGGGCGCTGGCCGAGCTGGGCGGGCGCTTCCTGGTGATCGGCGACCCGGAGTATCCGGCGGCGCTGGCTGCCCTGCCCGACGCACCGCCCTTGCTTTCGATGCTGGGCGACCCCGCTTTACTCGGCCGTCCGACCCTGGCCATCGTCGGCGCCCGCGAGGCCTCTCTCGCCGGTCGCCAGTTCGCGGCGGAGCTCTCCTCGGCCCTCGGTGCATCGGGCTTCGTCGTCGCCTCCGGCCTGGCCCGGGGCATCGATGCGGCGGCCCACGAAGCCGCTCTCGATACCGGGACAGTGGCGGTCCTGGCCTGCGGCATCGACAAGGTCTATCCGCCGCAGAACGGGCGTCTGCAGGAAGCCATCGCCGCGCGTGGCCTGATCCTGAGCGAGGTGGCCCTGGGCGCGCCGCCCATCGCCCGCGCCTTCCCGCGGCGCAACCGGATCGTGAGTGGTCTCTCGGCCGGTATCGTCGTCATCGAGGCGGCCGCACGGTCCGGCTCCCTGATCACTGCCCAGCGGGCGGCGGAACAGGGGCGCGAGGTGTTCGTCGTGCCGGGCTCGCCAATGGACCCGCGATACGCCGGATCCAATAGTCTCATCCGCGATGGCGCGATTCTGGTGCGCGACGCGAACGATATTCTGAGCGTTCTGGGCCGACCCAAGGGGACGTCGCAACGTCTTGAAAAACCAGCCCAAATCCCCGCCGACTCGGATACCGCACGCATTGTGCAAGCCCTGGGCTCGGTACCCACTGCGGTTGACGAACTGGTGCGCCGGTGCCAAGTGTCCGCCGCCGCCGTAGCGGAGGTCCTCATGGCTCTCGAGCTGGAGGGCCGCCTGGAGAGGCACCGGGGTAACCGCGTATCTCTGATTTAATTCAGTGATTTAGCTCCGGTAATTGATATCGAACTGGAGCATTTTCCGGCGATGGACGTACTGGTCGTCGAGTCCCCGGCCAAGGCCAAGACCATTGGGAAATACCTGGGCCCCGGCTACACCGTGCTGGCCTCGTACGGTCATGTCCGGGACCTTCCGCCCAAGGACGGCTCGGTGCGGCCGGACGAGGATTTCGCCATGGACTGGGAGGTTGATCCCCAGTCGCAGAAGCGCCTCGACGCCATTGCCCAGGCCGTCAGCAAGGGCGGCAAGCTCTACCTGGCGACCGACCCGGATCGCGAAGGCGAAGCCATTTCCTGGCACGTCCTCGACGTGTTGCAGCGCAAGAGGGCGTTGCAGGATGTCGACGTGAAGCGCGTCACCTTCAACGCCATCACCAAGAAGTCGGTCCTCGACGCCGTCGCCAACCCGCGCGACCTCGACCAGCCACTGATCGACGCCTACCTGGCGCGCCGCGCTCTCGACTATCTCGTCGGGTTCACTCTCTCGCCCGTCCTGTGGCGCAAGCTGCCCGGCAGCCGTTCCGCCGGCCGCGTTCAGTCGGTGGCCCTGCGCCTGATCTGCGAGCGCGAATCCGAGATCGAGGTCTTCAAGAGCCGGGAGTACTGGACGGTCGACGCCTATTTCGGCACCGCCAAGAAGCAGGTGCTGAAGGCCCGATTGACCCACCTCGACGGCCGGAAGCTCGACAAGTTCGACCTCAATACCCAGGAGCGCGCCGAGCAGGCCAAGCGCGAGATCGAGCGCCGCGCCTTCGCGGTCTCCTCGATCGACCGCCGCCAGGTCCGCCGCAACCCGCCACCGCCCTTCATCACCTCGACCCTGCAGCAGGAAGCGTCGCGCAAGCTCGGCCTCGGCGCCGCCACCGCCATGCGCATCGCCCAGCGCCTCTATGAAGGCGTCGACATCGGCGGCGAGACGGTCGGCCTCATCACCTACATGCGTACCGACGGCGTGCAGCTGGCGCCCGAGGCGATCGGCCAGACCCGCCGCCTGATCGAGACCAAGTACGGTGCCGACTACGTGCCGGCGAGCCCGCGCATCTACACATCCAAGGCCAAGAACGCCCAGGAAGCGCATGAGGCGATCCGTCCGACGGATCTCTTCCGTACACCGCAGGACGTCGCGGCCTATCTGGATAAGGACCAGCTCGGCCTCTACGAGCTGATCTGGAAGCGCACCGTCGCCAGCCAGATGGAAAGCGCGGTTCTCGACCAGGTGACGGTGGACATCGCCAGCGGCGATAAGACCGTGCAGCTGCGTGCCACCGGCTCCGTCGTGAAGTTCAACGGCTTCCTCGCCCTCTACGACGAGGGCCAGGACGACAAGAACGAGGATGACGAGGCCGGCGCCATCCTGCCGGACGTCAGCGAGAACGAGGCGATGGACCGGCGCGAGGTCGTGCCGGAGCAGCATTTCACCGAGCCGCCGCCGCGCTATTCCGAAGCCAGCCTGGTGAAGAAGCTCGAGGAGCTCGGCATCGGTCGTCCCTCGACCTACGCCAGCATCATCGAGGTCCTGCAGCGCCGGAACTACGTGCGCCTCGACCGCAAGCGATTCATTCCCGAGGATCGTGGCCGCATCGTCACGGCGTTCCTGCAGACCTACTTCCCCCGCTACGTCGAATACGGCTTCACCGCCCATCTCGAGGAAGAACTCGACGATATTTCCAGCGGCAAGATCGACTGGCACGAGGTCCTGCGCGAGTTCTGGAAGGCATTCTCCGCCGCCGTCGGCGAGACCAAGGAGCTGCGCGTCAAGGAAGTGCTCGACAAGCTCGACGAGGAGCTTGGCCCCCACTTCTTTCCGGCCAACGACAATGGCGGGAAGAATCCGCGCGATTGCCCGTCCTGCACCAACGGCCGCCTCGGTTTGAAGC
>JAGNNA010000134.1 GCA_017990895.1 Reyranella sp. | reverse complement strand
GGCGGGCCTATGAGCCCGCCTAACTCATTAGAATATCGAGGTTTTCCATGCTTGGCGCGCTTGCCCGGACGCTCTTCGGGACGGCCAACGACCGGATCGTCAAAGGCTTCGACAAGCCGGTGGCGAAAATCAATGCCCTTGAACCGGAGATGGTCAAGCTGTCGGATGAGCAGCTGAGGGGCAAGACCGTCGAGTTCCGCGAACGCCTGGCCAAGGGTGAAACGCTCGACGACCTGCTCCCCGAGGCCTTCGCGACGGTGCGCGAGGCGGCCAAGCGAACCCTGGGTCAGCGCCACTTCGACGTCCAGCTCAAGGGCGGCATGGTCCTGCACCAGGGCAAGATCGCCGAAATGAAGACCGGCGAGGGCAAGACGCTGGTCGCCACTCTGGCGGTCTACCTGAACGCCCTGCCCGGCAAGGGCGTGCACGTCGTCACGGTGAACGACTATCTCGCCCGCCGCGACGCCGAATGGATGGGCCGGGTCTACAATTTCCTCGGCCTCACCGTCGGCATCATCGTGCACGAGCTCGACGACGAGCAGCGTAAGGCAGCCTATGCCTGCGACATCACCTACGGCACGAACAACGAGCTCGGCTTCGACTACCTGCGCGACAACATGAAGTATCGGCTGGACGCGATGGTCCAGCGGCCCTTCAACCACGCCATCGTCGACGAGGTCGATTCGATCCTGATCGACGAGGCGCGCACCCCGCTCATCATTTCCGGTCCGGCTGAGGATTCGTCCGAACTCTATCGCCGCGCCGACACGGTGATTCCGCGGCTGAAGCCGGAGCATTTCGAGAAGGACGAGAAGAACCGCACGGTCGTGCTGACCGATGCCGGCATCGAGGCCGTCGAGGACATCCTGCGCGCCGACGGGCTGCTGGCCGAGGGGATCAGCCTCTATGCGCCGACCATGGTGTCGGTGCTGCACCACGTCACCCAGGCGTTGCGCGCGCACAAGCTGTTCGCTCGCGACGTCGATTACATCGTGAAGGACGGCCAGGTCGTCATCATCGACGAATTCACCGGCCGCATGATGCAGGGCCGCCGCTATTCCGAAGGCCTGCACCAGGCGCTCGAGGCCAAGGAGCAGGTCGAGATCCAGCGCGAGAACCAGACGCTGGCCTCGATCACCTTCCAGAACCTCTTCCGCATGTACCCGAAGCTCTCGGGCATGACCGGAACTGCGCTGACCGAGGCGTCCGAGTTCTCCGAGATCTACAAGCTCGAAGTCGTCGAGATTCCGACCAACGTGCCGGTCGCCCGCAAGGACGCCGACGACGAGATCTACCGGACCCTGGGCGACAAGACCCGCGCCATCGTCAAGCTGGTCGGCGAATGTCGCGCCCGCCAGCAGCCGATGCTGGTCGGCACCGTGTCGATCGAGAAGTCGGAGGAACTGTCGGAGGCACTGAAGAAGGCCGGCATCCCGCACAACGTGCTGAACGCCCGCTTCCACGACCAGGAAGCCCAGATCGTGGCACAGGCCGGCCGGCCGGGCGCCGTCACGATCGCCACCAACATGGCCGGCCGCGGCACCGACATCCAGCTTGGCGGCAACGTCGAGATGCTGGTGCAGCAGAGCGTGCCGGAGATCACTGCGAAGTTTCCCGACGAGGCGGCGCGCAACGCGGAGATCGCGCGTGTCGAAGCGGAGATCCGCGCCGGCGTCGAGCGCGACCGCGCGATCGTGCGCGCGGCGGGCGGCCTGTTCGTGGTCGGCACCGAGCGCCACGAGTCGCGCCGCATCGACAACCAGCTGCGCGGCCGTTCTGGCCGCCAGGGCGACCCCGGCGCCTCGAAGTTCTTCCTGTCGCTGGAAGACGACCTGATGCGCATCTTCGGCAACAACAAGGTCCTCGACTGGGTCCAGAAGAAGGGCATGGCCAACGACGAGGCGCTGACGCATCGCTGGCTCAACAAGGCGCTGGAGACGGCGCAGGGCAAGGTCGAGGCGCGCAACTTCGAGATCCGCAAGAACCTGCTGCGCTTCGACGACGTGATGAACGCCCAGCGCCAGGAGATCTACAAGGAGCGCATCGAGCTGATGGGCACCGAGGACGTGTCGGACACCGTCGCCGGCATGCGCCGCGACGTGGTCGACACGCTCGTCAAGCGGACCATCCCCGAAGGCGTCTATGCCGAGCAGTGGAAGATCGGCGAACTCAAGGAAGAGGTGCAGCGCATCTTCGGCCTCGACCTGCCGGTCGACGAGTGGGCCAAGGAAGAAGGCATCGCCGACGAAGAGATCAAGACCCGCCTCGACGACGCCGTCGAGCGCGTGTTCGCGCAGAAGGCCGCGCAATACGGGCCCGACGTCTGGCGCCAGGTCGAGAAGAGCGTGCTGATGCAGATATTCGACCAGAACTGGAAGGACCATCTGCTGCACCTCGACCATCTGCGCCAGGGCATCGGCCTGCGCGCCTATGGCCAGAAGGATCCGCTGAACGAGTACAAGCGCGAAGCCTTCAACCTGTTCAGCGACCTGCTGACCAACCTGCGCGAGCAGGTGGTCACATTGCTGGCGACCCTGCAGATCCGCATGGAGCCGCCGCCGATGCCCGAGATGCCGTCCAACATGCACGAGGTGCACGAGGATCCTGCGCTCGCCGCTTCGATGAGCGATGACCCGGCCTACGATCCGGCCGACCCGGACGGTGGCGGCGTAGCGACGCTGCACCGCCCACGCCCGATCACCAACAGCCCGGTCGACCCCAACGATCCCTCGACCTGGGGCAAGGTTTCGCGCAACGCATCCTGCCCCTGCGGCTCGGGCAAGAAGTTTAAGCACTGCCACGGGCGGGTCTGAAGTCCCTGTATTGCACTTGCCGGAGCAACCCTCCGGCTATCGCGCAGTCGCACTACCTCGGCTAGAAGATATATCGGGACGTGAATACCGGGATTGGTTGGCGAAGCATTCGTGCTCGCCCTCCATACCCCCTGTAATCAGTTCGGCTTCGCACCGGAAAATCGAACGACCTTGGCCCAGCGCTCGGTTTCATCGGCAATCAGCTTGCCGAAATCGGCAGGAGACCCCGGCAAAGGGGTCGCCCCCAGTTCGACCAACCGTGCATTGATTTTCGGGTCGGCGATTGCGGCGTTCGAGGCCTCATTCAGGCGCGTAACGACCTCCGTCGGCGTTCCAGCAGGTGCCCCGAGCCCATACCAGCCAATCGCGAAGTAGCCGGGCAGCAACTCGGCGATTGCCGGCACATCCGGAAGCACATCGAGACGTACGGACGAAGCCACACCCAGTGCTCGCAGCTGGCCACCGCGAACGTACTGCATCGACGAAGCGACACTGCCGAACGACACCTGCACCTGGCCCGACAGAAGATCGGTCATGGCCGGACCGCCTCCACGATAGGGTATGTGCACCATGTCGATGCCGGCCATCATCTTGAACAGTTCACCCGCGAGATGCTGCGGGCTGCCGTTGCCGGGCGACGCCATGCTGAGTTTCCCGGGATTTGCCTTGGCATAGGAGACCAACTCGGAAAGCGTGCGGGCGGGCACTGCGGGGTTGACCAACAGGGCGATCGGCACGCTGCATAGAGAGGCAACAGGCGCGATGTCCTTGGCGAAGTCGAAGCCAAGCTTGTCGTATAGAGTCGTATTGATCGCATTCGCCGAACCGACGAGCAGGAGCGTATATCCATCCGGAGCTGCCCGGGCGACGGCTTCCGTGGCGATGTTGCTCGCCGCACCCGGCCGATTCTCGACGGGGAACGGCTGCCCCAGCCGTTCCGCAAGAAAGGGGCCTACCAGCCGCGCGAGCAGATCGTTCACCCCGCCCGGTGCGTAACCGACGACGATTCGGACGGGGCGTGTCGGCCAAGTCTGCTGAGCCCCCGCTGCCTTGGGCAGGATCGCAGCGGGCAACAAAGGCAGCCCAATCGAGCGGATGAGTTTGCGGCGCGGAATTTTCATTCAAAATCCCAATGACGTTGCGAATGCGCGGCGGCGGCAAACATGCCGGCTGCGCAGCTGAATACTTATTTACCTGTGGCGCTCGATTCAGCAAGATTGAACTGCACGAGCAGTGAGGATTCGATGAGTTGCTTCGGATTTGCCTTGGCCGCGCCATTGCCGCGCTTGACGGTCTTGGCCCCGCGCATCCGTCAACGCCATCGGTCTTTGATGGCCGAACGTGCTCCGAGTGACCATGGGCGCTTGCAACTTGCGCCGTCCGTAGCACTTTGCTCGAAAGCAGAGGCCCTCTTTGGCTAACGAGCTACGCAGACTCACCGCGATAGTCGCAGCAGACGTCGCGGGCTACTCACGACTTGTCGGCAGGGACGAGAGCGGGACAGTCGGGCGCCTCGGAGTGGCCCGATCCGAGCTGCTCGAACCAGTCGTATCCCGGCGAGGCGGGCGCATCGTGAAGCTGACCGGCGATGGGGCGCTGATGGAGTTCTCGAGCGCCGTCGAAGCGTTGTCCGCCGTGATCGAGTTCCAGCAATCAATGCTGATTGCCGAATCAGAGCGCCCGACAGATGAACGATTGGTCTTTCGAATCGGCGTACACTCCGGAGACGTCATCGTTCAAGGTGGTGATATCTATGGAGATGGCGTCAACATCGCCGCCCGCCTCGAAGCCGAGGCACCCCCCGGAGGGGTCATTGTTTCCGGTCCCATCTTTGAAGCGACTGTCGGGAGGGTAAACGCAGAGTTCGAAGATCTCGGCCGTCTTTCTCTCAAGAACATCGAACGGCCCATTCAAGCGTACGCCGTGCGGTGGAAACCGGCCGCCTGGACCAATATCGCGGCCCTGCAACCGGCGAGCGCCCCTGCAACGTCGCCGCGTGCGACACTGTTGCCCCTGCCCGATAAACCTTCGATCGCCGTCTTGCCTTTCCAGAACATGAGCGGCGACCCGGAACAGGAGTACTTCGCCGACGGGATGGTGGAAGACATCATCACGGCCCTGTCTCGCATCAGCGGACTGTTCGTCATCGCCCGGAATTCGAGCTTCATCTACAAGGGCCGAGCCGTCGACATCCGGCAGGTCGGGCGCGAGCTTGGTGTCAGGTATGTCCTCGAAGGGAGCGTACGGAAAGCGGCAAACAGGCTTCGCATAACGGGTCAGTTGATCGAGGCTGACACGGGCGCGCATCTATGGGCGGATCGATTCGACAGTTCGCTCGAGGAAGTATTCGACCTCCAGGATCATGTTACGGCCGCCGTCGTATCCGCGATCGAACCGTCTCTCGTGAAAGCGGAAATCCGACGAGCAGGTCACAAGCCTACGGAGAATCTGCAGGCCTACGACTGGTTGCTGCGTGCGCTTGGAGAACAGCAACTGCTCGAGCGTGAGAATGTAGACAGGGCAATTGCGATGGCACGGAAAGCACTGGAACTCGACCCACGCTTTGGCCTTGCCTACGCCCACCTCGCCAGTTGGATCCAGCGTCGCCGCATGTATGGCTGGATGCAGGATGAAGAATCGGAAACAGCCGAAGGAATAAAGTTCGCACATCAAGCCGTTCGTCTCGAACCCAGTGATCCGATCGTACTCACGGAGGCGGCGTTCGCTCTGGGCCACCTCAACTCCGACCTGGCTACAGCGATCCCGTGGCTTGATCGCGCGATTTCGCTCAACCCCAATTCCGCTTTTGCCTTCGGTCGGGGTGCCATAGTCAGGAACTTTGCCGGTGACTACGATACGGCGGAGCGGCACTCCGAACGTGCTCTCCGATTGAGCCCGTACGACACGGTGATCCATGCTTTCTCGAAAGCGCGCGGAGACAGCCATCTCTTCCGTGGCCAGCATGAGAAAGCCATTCACTGGCTGAAGCGAAGCCGCCAGGAGAATCCTCTGCATGCTTCGACGCACCTGCACCTGGCAAGCGCATTGGCCCACACTGGAGCTATTGAAGAGGCGCGCGGATCAATGAAACAGCTGCTTCAACTACGCCCCATGAGCAGCATGTCCTGGCAGAGGAGCCATCGCCTGTTCCCTCAGGCCGATTACGAGCAGATGCTCGAGGGTGCGCGGTTGGCCGGGCTTCCCGATTGACCCGTTGAACGTTGCACCATTTGCCGTCGACAGAAGGTCAGGCCCTTCGTCGTTTTACATTCGATGTAGCCAATTGAAGCACTGCCACGGGCGGGGCTTAGCCCAGCCCGGGCACCAGACCAGAAGATATTGCTGATCCGTCGCCTCAGGGCCGGCGTACCGGCGATGGAATGTTGCGTCGGAGCGGCGATTTCAGAGATCCATGCCGTTCTTGGGGGGAGAGGAAACATGCATGGGTGACTTGTTCGTTTCGTGCGGCGCAATGCGCTGCAAGGCGTCGGCGGCCGGCATGTCCGCCGTCGACCGCAGATCGCGGCCCTGCATATGAAGATGCCCTTGCGGCGCAGGCTGCGAGCGCTGCTCTTGTCTTGCACCGTCACCTGGCTGGCGATTCCGGCCGCAGCACAGAACGCCCCCCCCCTGACCGAGCAGCAGCTCAAGGCACGCTGCTCGCAGCTCATCGCCTACTACGATCGCTACGGCGCGGGCCGAAGCGCGCATTCCGACGGGCGCCGCAATTTCGACCGTATCAGTGCCAGTATCGACTGTTCACAGGGCCGCTATGCCGATGGCATCGCGATCATGGAGGTGCTTCTGCGGCGCAAGAGATTCACGTCGCCCGCTCTCGGACTGCCCGACGAGCCCGAAGACGACAATTAACCGGTCGGTGTCTACTTCAGAAGCTTGAGGCACTCCCCGGCCGCTTCGGCGGCGGTGCGTGCGGCGTCGCGGGACAGGGTGCCATTCATGACCAGCGGACGGGCCTGCGCGGTAAGGGCGTCCTTGATGTCGCTCTTCGGCGTGATCGTCGGGGCGGTCTTGCTGTAGAGCATCTGACCGTTCGGCGACAGATTGGCCGCACAGGCGTTCCCCGCAGCCTGATCTGCATGGGCTGCGAATGGAAGAACGACGAGCAGCACCGCCGCGAAGATCCGGTTTTTCATTGCAGGAAGCCCTTTCAAAAAGAGGCCGCGAGGATAGCGGCGCGGGAAGTTACGCTGCAACAGAACTGTGCGAGTTCGACCCCGCAGATCGTTTCAGACGTATCGGACGCGTCAGGCGCCGGCCTGCGTCGCGAGCCAGGCGCGGGCCTTCTTCTCCGTCTTGAACAGGGCCGCCGGTCGCTTCGACGGCGAGATATTGACGAAGCGCTTGAAGGCCAGGACGACAGACTCGTCGTGACCGACCACGGCCAGCGGACCGCTCGGGAAGTGCGATGTGTACGCACTCAACCGCGCGCCCATCGCCATCACATCGGCATCGTCGTAGACCGGCTTGAGACGCGTCGCATCGAACAGCTTCGAATAGGCGAGCGCATTGGCCACGACGAGAGCGTCGAAATGCTCCTCCATCTCCTTCAGCGTGACCTCGCCCTTGGCAATGACATGGATGAGCTTCTCGGAATGAAGGATCTCCCAGCGCAGCGGCATCGTTTCGTCTCCAGCAGCGTTCGTCCCCGTGCGGCGGACCTATCACGGGCAACATGCAACCCGCCAAAGCCTGTTCGCAGACCTGCGCCGCGCGCTATCATTGCATGGAAACCTGAGAGAAGTTGCGGATGAAGCTGGCTCGTCGTTGGGCTGTCACATTGACCATTGCCCTGGCCGCCTTGACCTCCCCTGGCGCCCGGTCGCAGCAGGACACGAACTCGGCCAACTACATCATGCTGGGCTGCGAGGCGTTCCTCGTCGACCCGATCCCCACGTCAAAGCTGCTGATCGCCGGAGTCTGTGCCGGGATCATCGATACGCTGCAGGCGGTCAAGCCGAACATCTGCCTGCCCGCCATCTCGACGCGACGCCTGCTGGTGCGCGGGGTCGTCACCTACATCAACAACAACCCTGCGCGCCTGCACGAAAACTTCATCGACCTAGCAGGCGAATCCCTGGAACAGACCTGGCCCTGCGCGAAGCAATAGCGCAATAGCACCCGCGAGACCCTGCGCCCGATCACGGGACGCCTGATCCACGAATCCCCGACTGCAGTGCCGGTTCCCGAGCGGATCGATTGACGTCGCATATTGTTATATTATAACATACTACAACATTCATTGACGTGATCGAAGGAGTACCGGATGCAGCGGATCGGCGTATCGGCATTGGCCCTCGCAGCGGGTCTTTCCGCGGTCCACCCGGTACTGGCGCAGACTGCGCCCGAGGCCCAACCCCAGCAGGCACCCTCGGACGGGCTGGCGATCGAAGTGGTCGGCAAGCGGCTCGACCGCGAGCGCAGCGAGATCCAGCCGAGCCTCGGCGCCACCCGCTACGATTTCAGCAAGACGGCGATCGGCAACACGCCGCTCGGCGAGAACGCCACACTCAACCAGGTCTTGCTGCGCGCGCCCGGCGTCGTGCAGGACGGCTTCGGCCAGATCCATGTGCGCGGCGACCATGGCAGCCTGCAGTATCGTCTGGACGGGGTGCAATTGCCCGAGGGCCTGGCGCTGTTCAGCAGCATTCTCTCGCCGCGCTTCGCCGATCAGCTCTCGCTGATCACCGGCGCCCTGCCCGCCCAATACGGCCTGCGCACCGCCGGTGTCGTTGACATCACGGTCAAGTCCGGCACGACCAATCCCGGCGGCGAGGCATCGGCGATGGTCGGATCCTACAACTGGGTGCAGCCGACGCTGGAATATGGCGGCCGCTCCGGCAACTTCGACTATTTCGCGGTCGGCCAGTATGTCAGCAACAACATCGGCATCGAGAACCCGACACCCAGCACCGCCCCGCTCCACGACTCGACCGCGCAGTGGTACGCGCTGACCAAGCTCAGCGCCCTGGCCGACGAGAACACGCGTCTGAGCTTCATCGCCGGCGGCGCCAGCGCGCGCTACCAGATCCCCAACGTGCCGGGACAGACACCGGAGTTCGCGGTCAATGGAATCACCAACTGGGACAGCGCGGTGCTCGACCAGCGCCAGTGGGAGGATACCTACTTCGGCATCGCCTCGCTGCAGAAGAGCTACCAGAACTTCAACATGCAGCTCTCGGGCTTCGCTCGCTACTCCAAGCTTTCCTACAAGCCCGACGCCCTCGGCGACCTGCTCTACAACGGTGTCGCACCCTGGTCGCAGCGTTCGAGCCTGGCGTTCGGCGTCCAGGGCGATGCAAGCTGGAAGGTCACCTCCAACCACACGTTGCGCGGCGGCTTCCTCGTCCAGCGCGAGCAGGTCGCGAGCTTCAGCCAGAACAATGCACTGGGCCTGGTCCCCGATCCCGTCGATCCGACGGCCCTCATTCCTGGCGACAGTCCGGTTGGATTCAGCGACGGCTCCACGCTCGTCGGCTGGACCTACAGCGTCTATCTGCAGGACGAATGGAAGGTCACCCCGACCGTCACGGTGAACTTCGGCGCACGCTTCGACGCCATCTCGGGACAGCTTGCGGAGAACCAGGTCAGCCCGCGCATCAACGTGGTCTGGGAGCCGACGCCGCAGATCAGTCTGCGCGCCGGCTATTCGCGCTATTTCGTCCCGGCCCCGCTCAACCAGGTCGGCTTCGCCTCCCTCGCCGCCCGGGTGGGCACGACGGCCGAACCGGAGAACTTCACCAACGATCCCGTCAGGGCCGAACGATCCGACTACTTCGACGTCGGCCTCACGGTGAAGCCCATCGATGGCCTGACCCTCGGATTCGCCGGCTATTACAAGTTCGCGCAGAACTATCTCGACAAGGGCCAGTTCGGCGCGCCGATCCACCTGGCGTCCTTCAACTACGCCAACGCGCAGGTGAAGGGCTTCGAACTCTACGCCAACTACGACCAGGGCCCTTGGTCCGTGTACGGCAACCTCGCCTGGTCGAAGGTCAGCGCCACCCGGATCAACTCGGCCCAGTACAATTTCTCGCCCGAGGACCTCGCCTATATCGGCAACTACTGGATCGCCGCCGACCACGACCAGGGTTGGACCGGCTCGGCCGGCGTCGCCTACATCTTCAACCAGGGCAGCGACCACGCGACCCGCGTGTCGGCGGACATGCTATTCGGCAGCGGCCTGCGCACCAGCATCGTCACGCCCAACGACACGTCTCTGCCGGCCTATGCCACGCTGAATCTCTCGGTGACGCAGAAGGTGCCCATCAACGGCAGCAAGGGCACGCAGATCCGCCTCGACGCGATCAACGTCACGGACGGCGTCTACGAGCTGCGCACCGGCGAGGGTGTGGGCGTCGGCGCGCCGCAATACGGAATGCGCCGGGCCTTCTTCGTGACGCTTGCGCAAAAATTCTGACGTGCAAACGACATGATACGGGCAGGCCGGGCGTGCTAGAAACACGTCATGCCTGACACCAGCCTTCCCTTCGTCCTGGCCCTTCAGGGCGGCTCCAACTTTCGCGACCTCGGCGGCTACCGGACCGGGGACGGCCGCACCGTGCGGCGCAACGCCGTGTTCCGCTCGGCCCATCTCGGCGGCCTGACCGACGAGGATCGCAGCGCGCTCGGCCGCCTCGGCGTGCGCACCATCGTCGACCTGCGCGGCGTCAGCGAAGCCACCGAGACGCCGCACCTGATCGACGGCCTCGCCTGCCGCGTCGTCGGCGCGCACATCGAGCCCGGCGTCGGCGACAAGATCCGCGGCGCCGTGGCCGACGGGACGGCCAATCCGCACATCATGATGGGCTTCCTCACGGACCATTATCGCGACTATCCGCGCCGCTGCGCCCCCGGGTTCCGCACCCTGTTCTCGACCCTGAGCGACGGCGAACATCGCCCGCTGGTGTTCCACTGCACCGCCGGCAAGGACCGCACCGGCTTCGCCTCGGCCCTGCTGCTCTCGCTGCTCGGCGTGCCGTGGGAAACCGTGCTGGAGGATTATCTCCGGACCAACGATCTCTGGACCGGCCATATCGGCCGCTATCCCGAACTCGACATCGACACCCGCGCCGCCATCGTCGAGGCCCGCACGCCCTATCTCGAAGCCGCCTTCGAGGTCGTGCGCAGCGACTTCGGTTCACCAGAATCCTTCGCCGAGAAGGCACTCGGGATCGATGCCGCGGCGCGTGAACGGCTGAAGGCGGATTTGCTGGAGGGGTGAGTTCCGCGCTACGCCTGCCGGCATGTCCGACACGCGCTACGACACTCCCGAACCCTTCAAGGTCGACATTCCCGAGCGGGCGCTGATCGATCTCGACGAGCGCCTGCGCCGCTGGCGCCCGCCGGTGGCGATTGCCGACGGCGGGTCCTGGGCCTCCGGCACAGATCCCGACTTCCTCGCCGAGCTGGTCGACTACTGGCGCCACGGCTACGACTGGCAGCGCTGCCAGGAGGCCATCAACAGCTTTCCCAACTACTTGGTCGATATCGGCCCGCAGCGCCTGCATTTCATCCGCGAGCCCGGCACCCAGGTCGAGGATGCACCGCGCCCGCTCCCGCTGGTCGTGACCCATGGCTGGCCGGGATCGATCGTCGAGTTCCTGCATATCATCGACGTCCTCGCCCATCCCGAGGATCACGGCGGCGATCCGCTCGACGCCTTCGACGTGATCGTTCCGTCGCTGCCGGGCTACGGCTTCTCCGGCCCGCCGATCCGCGAGGACGGCACGCGGGGCCCGATCGGGCCGCGCGCCATCGCAGGCCTGTGGCACAAGCTCGTCACCGAGAAGCTCAACTATGGCCGGCCCTATGGCATCCAGGGTGGCGACTGGGGCGCCGTCGTCTCGTCGTGGCTCGCCTTCGATTATCCGATGAAGGACGAATCGGGCGTTCTCGGCGTCCATCTCAACATGATGGGACTGCGGCCGGGCATCGATCTCAAGACCGCGACGCTGAGCGCCGACGAGCAGGCCTGGCTGGCGAAAATGGGCAGCGCGCTCGACGACAAGACCGCCTACCAGCGCATCCACGCGACGCGGCCGCAGACCCTGGGCGTGGCGCTTTCCGATTCGCCGGTCGGGCTCGCGTCGTGGATCGTCGAGAAGTTCCAGGCGTGGATCGATTGCGGCGGCGATCCGCTGAAGCGCTTCTCGATGGACCTGCTGCTCGACAACATCATGGTCTACTGGCTGACCGGCACCGCCGGCACCGCGACCTGGCTCTATCGCGGCGG
>JAGNNA010000491.1 GCA_017990895.1 Reyranella sp. | reverse complement strand
GCCGCATGCTAGAAAGCGGCCATGAAAACCAAGCTCCTCGGCCGTACCGGCATCCACGTCTCGCAACTCTGCTTCGGCACCATGTCCTTCGGCGGCGACGCCGACGAAGCCACCTCCGCGTCGATGTACAAGGCGGTGCGCGACGCCGGCATCAACTTCTTCGACACGGCCAACGAGTACAACAAGGGCAAGTCGGAGGAGATCCTGGGCCGGCTGGCCAAGGATCATCGCAACGACCTGGTGATCACCACAAAGTGCTTCAACAAGACCGGGCCGGACGTGAACGCGGGCGGCGCCAACCGCCGCCATGTCGTGCAGGCCGTCGAGGCGAGCCTGCGCCGCCTGCAGACCGACCGCATCGACGTGCTGTTCCTCCATCGCTATGACGCCGTCACGCCGATCGACGAGATGATGCGCGGCCTCGAGGACCTCGTGCGCTCCGGCAAGGTGATCTATCCCGCGGTCAGCAATTGGTCGGCCTGGCAAACCCAGCGCGCCGTCGACATCCAGGAGCGCAACAACTGGGCGCGCCTGCAGGTCATCCAGCCGATGTACAACCTGGTGAAGCGCCAGGCCGAGGTCGAGCTGCTGCCGATGGCGGCGGCCAACGGCATCGGCGTCATCCCCTACAGCCCGGCCGCGGCAGGTCTTCTGTCGGGCAAGTATTTCGGACAGGCATCGGGTCGGCTCAAGACCAACAAGATGTACGAGGCGCGCTACGGCGAGGAGTGGGCCTTCGAGACGGCGGAGAGGTACGTGGCCCTCTGCCAGCAGAAGGGCCTGCATCCGGTCAGCGCCGCCATCGCCTGGGTGGGCGCGCATCCGGCCATCACCGCGCCCATCATTGGCGCGCGCAATCTCGACCAGCTCAAGGATTCGCTCGCGTCGGTGAACGTCGACATGACGCCGGAGCTGCGCGCCGAAATCGCCGATCTGTCGCGCACGCCGCCGCCGGCCACAGACCGGCTGGAAGAGCAGAAGATCGTAAAGGCCTGAGAGGGCTCAGGCCGACTCCAGGCCCTTTGCCCGGAACAGCGCCTGGACTTCAGGCGTGCGCAGGCGTTGAATCAGCGCCCGGGCCAAAGCGGGGTGGGCGCTGTCTGCCGGAATGCCGACCACGAACACCGTGACCATGTGCAGGTCGCCGGGCAGGGACCCAACGATCTCGATGCCGGGGACGTGCAGCAGCTCAGGCACCTGCTGGACCGCGAGGTCGACCTCGCCGGTCGGCAGGAACATGCCGGAGTAGCCCGAGGGTGGCGGGAACTTCGTTTTGGCGTTGATCTCGTCAGCGATGCCCATCCGCTCCAGCAGCTTCGCGAAGTAGATGCCGCTCGCGCCGCCGGCCGCCGGATCGGTGTAGGAGATTGCCCTCGCGTCCAGCAGCGCGCGCTTCAGCGCCTCCGGTGTGGAGATGTCGGGCTTCGGCGCTCCCGCCTTCACGGCGATGGCTGTGGCGGAGCTGGCGATCACCACGTCGGACCCGGCGACGATCCCGCCCGAGGCGAGTAGGGTGTCGGTGGCCGCGCGATTGAGGAGCAGCGCGTCGGCCTTCTCGCCGGCCTGAATCCGTTTCAGGAGCAGTGGCGCCGTCGCCCAGGTGAAGTCGAGCGTGCAGCCGTGCGCCTTCTCGAACGCGGGCGCGAGCTCCTCGACCACGCCCTGTATGGCGATCGTGCTGAAAACCTTCATATCGAAAACACCTTCAGAGGGAGGGGCGCCGCAACGCGGCGGAACGATAGCGCAGTCAGGCGTCTGCGGTGACGTCGGCCGTGTTGCCGCAATGCTCGCAGCGCGGGCTCTTCATCAGCCGCAGGCCGCGACAGCCGGGGCAAACGCCCAGGTCGAACCGGTTGGATCGCGTTGAGGCGCTTCCCTCGGATATCGGCGGGACCGCAAACATATCGCGGAGGATATCCCGCCAGCTCATGGCTGTACGGACTCCGAAGAGGCGCCGGGCCGGTCGCAAACATCGATCCACTCTGCACCCACGAGAGTGGCCATGCGTTCAGGCGCGATGCGCACGGCCGAGTTGGTCGAGCCGGCGGCGGGGACGACTTCGTCGAACGCCTTGAGCGAGACATCGCAATAGACCGGGAGTGGAGTCGCGAGGCCGAACGGGCAGACACCGCCGACCGGATGGCCGGTGAGGGAAACGACCTCGTCGGTCTCCAGCATGCGCGGCTTGCCGCCCAGCACATCCTTGATCTTGCGATTGTTCAGCCGCGCATCGCCGCACGTCACGATCAGCAGCGCGCGGCCCTTGATACGCAGCGACAGCGTCTTGGCGATCTGCGCCGGCGCCACGCCGTGGCCCCGCGCCGCCAGCTCGACGGTGGCCGTGCTTGACTCGAGTTCGATGACTTCGACGTCCGGTGCGCTTTGGGCGAGGAATGCGCGTACTACTTCGACGGTCATGGAAGCGAAACGTCCCTCACTTCGTTCGGGAAGACAACTCTGTTGGGATTTTCGTGGTGGATCAGGCTGGGAACCGTACCGCATGGTGGGCGGCGTCGGCGAATTTCCATGACAAACGCGGCTATGGCGGTACCGTCGGCCAACTCACCACGGGAGAAGCGAATGCCGACAATCGACGCCCAGGTCCACTGCTACGAGCGCAATCATCCGGGCCGCCCGTGGACCGCCGTGCTGGCGGGCCCGCCCGAGGTCACGGCCGAGGACATGATCAAGGCGATGGACGAGGTCGGCGTCGACGGCGCGCTGCTGGTTTCGGTCTACACGATGTATCGCTGGGACGAGAGTTATGCCGTGGGCGTGCAGAAGGCGCATCCCGGCCGGTTCGGCGTCATCAAGCCCGTCAACGCCAACGACCCCAAGGTCGAGGGCACGATCGCCGACTGGGCGGCGATGGACGGCACGGTCGCCATCCGCATCATGTTCACGCCGGAAATTTCGACCGACGCGGCCGATCCCGGCATCAACCGCGTGCTGGCCGCCGCGGCGAAACACGATCTTCCGGTAAACCTGATGGCGCGCGGCCGGCTGGAGCAGGTCGGCGAACTCGCCAAGCGCAATCCGAACACGACCCTGGTGATCGATCATCTCGGCCTCGAGCAGCCGATGGCGCCGCCGCCGCCGAAGGACCCGTGGCACGAGCTGCCGAAGCTGCTGGCGCTGGCAAAGAATCCGAACGTGGTCGTGAAGATCACGGGCGCCTGCACGCTCAGCCACGAGAAGTTCCCCTACAAGGACATCTGGGATCCGCTGGGCCGCATCTTCGACGCCTTTAGCC
>JAGNNA010000133.1 GCA_017990895.1 Reyranella sp. | reverse complement strand
GCATCGAGCTTCCCGAGGCGACGACGCCGATGGGCAGCTACGTGAATGCCGTGCGCACCGGCAACCTGCTCTATATGGCGGGCAAGGGCCCTGGCCTCCCCGGCAAGCCGCTTCCCGTGGGCAAGGTAGGACGTGATTTTTCGCTCGAGCAGGCCAATCGCCTCGCTCGCGACACGGGTCTCAGCATTCTTGGCGCCCTCAAGGCAGAGTTGGGCGATCTCGATCGGGTGAAGCGCATCGTCAAGGTGCTGGGCATGGTCAACGCCACGTCGGAGTACGGCAGCCATCCGGAAGTGATCAACGGCTGCTCGGACCTCTTCGTCGAGGTGTTCGGGGAGAAGGGCCGCCATGCCCGTTCCGCGGTCGGCATGGGTTCGCTGCCGCGCGGCATCCCCGTCGAGATCGAAGTAATCGTCGAGCTCGAGGATGACGCGCCGCCGCCGGCGCCCGCCGCTGCGGCCAAGCCGGTCGCGGCGAGGCGCAAGGCCGCGCCCGCCCCCAAGCCAAAGGCCGCCCCGAAGGCCAAAGCGGCGAAGAAGAAGAAAAACTAGGGCTTTTGACCGACCCCGGCCGGGACTGCTAAGCCGGCCCGTCCCGACAGGAAGAGCAATGCCTAGCGCACCCAACAGTTTCCGCACCGGCCCAGACGAGCGTGGGCATTTTGGCATTTTCGGCGGCCGCTATGTCGCCGAGACGCTGATGCCGCTGATCCTCGACCTGGAGAAGGCCTACAACGAGGCCAAGGCCGATCCGCAGTTCCAGGGTGAGCTCAAGTATCTGCTGTCCCAGTATGCCGGGCGGCCGAGTCCGCTCTATTTCGCCAAGCGCCTCACGGAGAAGCTCGGTGGCGCCAGGATCTATCTGAAGCGTGACGAACTCAATCACACCGGCAGCCACAAGATCAACAACGTGCTGGGCCAGGTGCTGCTCGCCAAGCGCATGGGCAAGACGCGGGTCATCGCCGAGACCGGTGCAGGCCAGCACGGCGTCGCCACCGCGACCGCCTGTGCGCTGTTCGACATTCCCTGTGTGGTCTTCATGGGCTCTGTCGACGTCGAGCGTCAGGCCCCGAACGTGGCCCGCATGAAGATGCTGGGGGCCGAGGTACGACCGGTGACCGCTGGGGCCTCGACCCTGAAGGACGCGATGAACGACGCGCTGCGCGACTGGGTCGCGACCTGCGAGAACACGTTCTACTGCATCGGCACGGTGGCCGGCCCGCATCCCTATCCGGCGATGGTGCGCGACTTCCAGTGCGTGATCGGCGAGGAGGTGCGCAAGCAGATCATGGAGGCCGAGGGCCGCCTTCCGGATACGCTGGTCGCGTGCATCGGCGGCGGCTCGAACGCGATGGGCCTGTTCCATCCCTTCCTCGACGATCCGGGCGTGCGGATTATCGGCGTCGAGGCTGCGGGGCGTGGACTGGACACCGAGGAGCATGCCGCGTCGCTGACCGGCGGCCGGCCCGGCGTCCTGCACGGCAACCGTACCTACCTGCTGCAGGACAGTGACGGCCAGATCACCGAGGCACATTCGATCTCGGCCGGCCTCGACTATCCGGGCATCGGACCCGAGCATTCGTGGCTCAAGGAGATGGGCCGGGTCGAGTATGTCTCGGCGACCGACGACGAGGCGGTCGAAGCCTTCCAGCTCCTGTGCAAGCTCGAGGGCATCATTCCCGCGCTCGAATCCTCGCATGGCCTCGCTCATGTGATGCGGCTCGCGCCGACGCTGCCGAAGGACAATCTGCTGGTGCTGAACCTGTCCGGCCGCGGCGACAAGGACGTCCCGCAGATGGCCGAGCGCCTCGGGATGAAGATCTGACCATGAGCCGCATCCAGAAGCGCTTCGCCCAGCTCAAGGCCGACAAGCGGGCCGGGCTCGTCACCTACATCACCGCCGGCGATCCCGACACCGACGTCAGCTACCAGATCCTGAAGGGACTGCCGGCCGCCGGCGCCGACCTGATCGAGCTCGGCATGCCGTTCACCGATCCGATGGCCGACGGTCCTTCGATCCAGCTGGCTGGCCAGCGCGCGCTGAAGGCCGGCATGACCGTCGACAAGACCTTCGACATGGTCCGTCGCTTCCGGAAGGAGACCGGCGACAACGACACGCCGATCCTGCTGATGGGCTACTTCAATCTGATCTACCAGCGCGGGCCCGAGCGGTTCTGCAAGGAAGCTGCCGCGGCCGGCGTCGACGGCTTCATCCTGGTCGACCTGCCGCCCGAGGAGGCCGACGAACTGAAGCCCTTCGCCACGGCGAGCGGCCTCGACACGGTGCTCCTGACGGCGCCGACCACCGACGACGTGCGTCTGCCGGCGGTGCTCAAATATGCCTCGGGCTTCGTCTATTTCGTCTCGGTGCTGGGCATCACCGGCACCAAGTCGGCGACCGAGGATGCGGTGCGCACCCATGTCGAGCGCATCAAGCGCCACACCGCCTTGCCGGTGGGCGTGGGCTTCGGCATCCGCACCCCCGAGCAGGCGGCGGCCGTGGCCCGCCACGCCGACGCCGCCGTCGTTGGCACCGCCATCATCGACCACGTGAAGGCCGGCCTCGACGACAAGGGCAAGGCCAAGCCCGAACTGGTGCCGGGCGTCTTCGCCTACATCAAGGCGCTGGCGGATGGTGTGAGGGGCGTGCGGAAGGCGTAGTTCCTGTCATCCTGAGCGAAGCGAAGGATCTCCCGCCAGCTACGGCGTCCTTCGATCGCTCCGCCAGGTCCTTCGCTGCTCAGGACGACCAGTAAAACCTAACCCGTCCTAATCCTCGAAGTTCAGATCGGCGACGTACGGGTTGGTCTTGCGTTCCCAGCCGAAGGTCGAGGTCTGGCCGTGGCCGGGGACGAAGGTGATGTCGTCGCCGAACGGCCACAGGCGGTGGCGGATCGAATCGAGCAGCTGATCGTGGTTGCCGCGCGGAAAATCCGTGCGGCCGATCGAACCGCGGAACAGCACGTCGCCCACGAAGGCGACCTTCGCGGGTCTGTTGACGAACACGACATGACCCGGCGTGTGGCCGGGGCAGTGGACGACGTCGAGCGTGAGGTTGCCGAGGCTCACCGTCTCGCCATGGGTCAGCCAGCGGTCCGGCACGAACGGCTTGTAGAGCGGGAAATTGTACTTGGCGCCGGACTCGCGCAGGCCTTCGATCAGGAACAGGTCGTCCTCGTGCGGGCCCTCGATCTTCACGCCGTAATGCTCGGCCATGGTGCCGGCCGCGGAGGCATGGTCGACATGGCCGTGCGTGAGCAGCACCTTGGTCACCTTGATACCCTGCTGGTCGATCGCCTGGCGCAGCATGTCGAAATCGCCACCCGGATCGACGGCGGTGCCTTCCATGGTCTCGTCGCACCAAACGATGGAACAGTTCTGCTGGAACGGGGTGACGGGGGCGATCATGACCTTGAGCATGCTTTTGATCTAATGCCTCCCGCGGGCGGTTGGAAGGGCGTATGCTGCCGACCCCTCCGGCATCGATGGCAATGAACGTGCGTCTTCTGCTGTGCATTCTGGGCCTGTTCGCCCTGTCGCTGGCCCCGGCGCGGGCCCAGATCGCCCCCGTGGCGTCGCCCTCCGGTCCCGTCCCGGCGGGCCCGTATGTCGTGGTCGACGTGGCGACCGGTGAGACCCTGCTGGACCGCAATGCGGGCACGCTCTGGTATCCCGCGTCGCTCACCAAGATGATGACGATCTACCTCGTCTTCGAAGAACTGAAGGCCGGCCGCCTGACGCTCGCCACGACACTTCCCTTCTCGGAGAATGCCCGCAAGAAGCCGGCCTCCCATCTTGGCCTGGCGCCGGGACAGAGCATCACCGTCGAGCAGGGGATTCAGGCGCTGGTCGCCCGCTCGGCCAACGATGTCGCCACGGCCTTCGGCGAGTTCTTGTCCGGGTCCGAGCCGGCCTTCGCGCAGCGCATGACCGACACCGCGCAGCGTCTGGGAATGACGGCCACCACCTTCCGCAACGCCAATGGTTGGCCCGACCCTGGGCAGACCACGACGGCGCGCGACATGGCGATGCTCGCCCTGGCCCTGCTGAAGGACTTCCCGCAGTACTACGGCTACTTCCGCACCAAGGACTTCATGCTGGGCAAGCAGCGGATCGGACCGGGCATCAAGTTCCTCGATCTCTATTCGCCCTACGCCGACGGCTTCAAGACCGGTTTCATCTGCGCCTCGGGATTCAACATCGTGGGCAGCGCGGTCCGCGACGGGCGGCGGCTGGTCGCCGTAGCCTTCGGCTTCCGCCGCGCCGACCTGCGCGACGAATTCCTGGTCCGACTGTTCGACGAGGCCTATGCGCTCAAGACCGGCGGCAATCGCCAGAAGATCTGGCAGCTGCGCAACGGCGAGGGCGGTCCGGTGACGGTGCTGCCCTACGGCGAATGCGGCGGCATCCGCTACGACATGCCGGGCGATGCGGTGTGGCTCGGCACCTTCGGCGACTGGCGGACGGCGAAGAATGCGTTCGATGCCGGACAGGCCAAGCTGATGGCGATGGGCGTCGCGCACCCGGGCAGGGAGTACATTCTGCCCGTGACGTCCAACCAGGTGACGAAGCAGGCCGCCATCATCGCCGACCTCCAGCCCGAGGCGGCGCAGAGGCTGTGCGCCGACTATCAGGCCCGGAAATCCTTCTGCGTCGTGAAGAAACCTTCGGACTTCTCCGCGCCCTATAGCGGGTTCTGGCGCTGACCTTGGCCCGTCCTCTCATTCGTGCGATACCGCGCCCATGAACTGGCTGACCAATTTCGTCCGCCCCAAGCTGCGTGCGCTGGTCGCCCGCAAGGAAGTGCCGGACAATCTCTGGGTGAAGTGCCCCAAGTGCGAACAGATGCTGTTCACGCGCGACTGGGAGGCCAACCAGGAAGTCTGCAGTCATTGCGGCCACCATATGCGGCTGCGCCCGATGAAGCGCCTGCCGTTCCTGTTCGACGAGGGCAAGTACGAGCTTCATCCGTTGCCGCGGGTGAACGCCGATCCGCTGAAGTTCCGCGACACCAAGCGCTATGACGCGCGCCTGAAAGAGGCCCAGGCCAAGGCCGAGGGTACGATCGACGCGCTGGTCGTGGCGAGCGGCCTGATGGGCAATCGCCTCTCCGTCGTGGCGCTGCTCGACTTCGGTTTCATGGGCGGCTCGATGGGGACCGCCGTAGGCGAAGGGCTCGTCATGGCCGCCGACCTCGCGGTCGCGCGCGGGGCGCCGCTGATCGTCTTCTCGGCATCGGGCGGCGCTCGCATGCAGGAGGGCATCCTCTCGCTGATGCAGCTCACTCGGACCACGATCGCGGTGCGCAAGGTCAAGCAGGCGGGCCTGCCCTATATCGTCGTGCTGACCGATCCGACGACCGGCGGCGTCTCGGCCTCGTTCGCCATGCTAGGCGACGTGCACATCGCCGAGCCCGACGCCATCATCGGGTTCGCCGGCCCGCGCGTGATCCAGGACACGATCCGCCAGGAACTGCCGGAAGGGTTCCAGCGGTCGGAGTACCTGCTGGAGCACGGCATGGTCGATGCCGTCGTGCACCGTCACAAGCTGCGCGAGACCCTGATCCGCATGGTTTCGCTGTTCATGGATCCACTGGTCGTCGAGAGCCGCGCCCTCGCGGAGACCGGTCGCTGACGTGACCGCGAACGATCCGATCGTTCAGCGCCTGATGAGCCACCATCCGAGGGTGATCACCCTCGGGCTGGAGCGCATCGAACGGCTGCTCGTCCGCCTGGGATCGCCGGAAAAGAAGCTGCCGCCGCTGATCCATGTCGCCGGCACCAACGGCAAGGGCTCGCTGGTCGCCTATCTGCGCGCCATCGCCGAAGCCGCAGGCTATCGCGTGCACGTCTATACCTCGCCGCATCTCGTGCGCTTCAACGAGCGCATCCGGATCGCCGGGCGGCTGATCGACGATCACGAACTCGACGAGATGCTCACCGAGTGCGAGGAGGCGAACGGCGACACGCCGATCTCCTTCTTCGACATCACCACGGCGCTGGCGTTTCTGGCCTTCTCGCGCGTACCGGCCGATCTCGGCATCATCGAGGTCGGCATGGGCGGCCGCTTCGACAGCACCAACGTGATCGAGCCCGCCCTGTCGGCCATCACGCCGGTCGGTTACGACCATACGGGCTTCCTGGGCGACAAGCTCGAAGGCATCGCCTGGGAGAAGGCCGGTATCCTGAAGCGCGCGACACCCGCCGTGATCGGCCGTCAGCGCGAGGTGAGTGCACAGGTCATTGAGACCGAGGCAGCCAGGCTCGCCGCGCCGCTGTTCCGGATGGGACGCGAGTGGCAGGTCATGCCGAAGGAATCGGGCTTCCGCTACGAAAGCGATCTCCTCACGCTCGACCTGCCCAACCCGGCGCTGATGGGCGCGCATCAGATCGACAATGCCGCAACCGCCGTCGCCTGCATCGAGCGCCTGCGGGCGGCGCGCTTCGAAATCGACGACACCGCAATCGCCAAGGGACTGGGCTCGGTCGAGTGGCCGGCGCGGCTGCAGCGGCTCACCAAGGGACCGCTGCCGGACTCGCTGCCCCCCGGATGCGAACTCTGGCTCGACGGTGGCCACAACGAGGATTGCGGCATCGTACTCGGCCGCGTGGCGGCGGAATGGGCGAAGGAACCGGCGCCGCTGCCGCTCTATCTCGTCTTCGCCATGCAGACCACCAAGGACGCGTCGGGTTTCCTGCGGCCGCTGGCGCGCCATGCCACGGCGGCGCGCGCGGTGCCGTTCCCCGAGGGGCACGCCGCCTACACGCCGCGGGAGGCCTGTGCCAAGGCGGCTGATGTCGGGCTCGACTGCACACCCGCAAACGACATCGGCGCGGCGCTGGAAGACCTGTTGGCCACCCAGCCCGCGCCGATGCGCATTCTCATCTGCGGCTCGCTCTATCTCGCGGGCGAGGTCCTCGTCCGCAACGGCTGAACCGCGACCGGATCAGACGACGGTGTTGATCCAGTTCACCAGCTTCTGCTTCGGCTCGGCGCCGATCTTGGTGGCCGCGACCTGGCCGTTCTTGAACAGCAGCAGCGTCGGGATCGACCGCACACCGTAGCGCGTCGGCGCCATCGGGTTCTCGTCGATGTTGATCTTCACGACCTTTAGCTTGCCGTCCATCTCCTTGGAGATGTCCTCCAGCGAGGGGCCGATCATGCGGCAGGGGCCGCACCACTCGGCCCAGAAGTCGACGAGGACGGGCGTGTCGGACTTCAGCACTTCCTCTTCGAAGGAAGCATCGGTTGCTTTAACGGTCATTGCGGGTTCTCCCAAAAACACTACAGGCCGGTCGAGGGCACCGGCGCCGCCCTTGGCTCAGAAGCTAGGAACGCACGCCCCCCGAGTCAAGATGCGGCGGCATAAGGCATTGATTTATCTAGGGTTTCTGCGGAGATCTCCATGAGCCTTGGGGCCGCGGTCCAGAGCAGGAAGGCTCGCACCGCCCGGTCGGGATAGATCTGCTGCAGCAGGGCGCGATACAGGGCGAGCTGGCGGCGATAGACCAGCGCCACGCCCTCGGCCGAGTCCGGCGGCGGGCGGTTGGTCTTGTAGTCGACGATCAGGACTTCCGTGTCGGAGACCGCCAGGCGGTCGACCTGGCCGCTCACCGTGAAGGTGCCGCGCGGCGTCTGCAGCGTGCCGATCAGCGGCACCTCCGCGCGCGAGCCTTCGGCGAACAGGGCGGCATGCGCGGGCGCCTCGGTGACCGAAAGCGCTTCGCTCGCCCAATGCTCGACGTCTTCGGACGAGAGCCCATGCGCCGGCTGCGCGAGGAAGCGGCGCGCCGCCTCGGCACGCTGCCCGACCGGCAGCCCGGGAAGATGACGCAGCAGGTCGTGAAGCAGGAGGCCGCGCTGCCAGCGTTTCGGATCGTCGGCGATCAGCGGGCTGTAGGCGCGCGGCGCGGCTGCGGCCTCGTCGGGCAGGGGCTGCGACGGGGCGAGCGGCGTCGGCGGGTCGGGCTCGCCCGGCGCGGGCTCGGTCCACCATGAGGGCAGGGGCGCTTCCTCCGCGATAGGCAACTCGCTTTGTTCGGCCTCCGGCACATCGCCTTCGTTCACCAGCTCGTAGCCTTCGCCCGCCCAGCCCTCGGTCGGGAGAAGCGAGGCGAAGTCGAAGCTTCTGGCGACGGCGCGGACGCGCGGCGCCGCATCGTCGTCCATCTCGGCTTCGGTGCTGGCGCGCAGGCCGGCCTCGATACGCTCGTACCAGCAGCCGCGATCAGGCTTCCGGGTACCGGTCCAGCCGCCGACATAGAGCCGGTCCTCGGCGCGCGTCATGGCGACGTAGAGCAGGCGGTTCTGCTCTTCGAGGGAGCGTGCGTGAATCTCGTTCCGCCAGTTGCGCGCCGCCTCGTTGGCGTCTTCGGTGCGCGGCAGCCAGAGCCGGGCTTCGTCGTCGGTGCCGGACAGCAGCCGTTCGCGGTTCTGCGGCACCCGCGTCGTGTCGGGCAGGTAGACGATCGGCGCCTGCAAACCCTTCGAGGCATGCACGGTCAGGATGCGCAACTCGCGCCGCCGGTTCTGGTCGAGGTCGCGCTTGATCTCGCCGCCGCCGGTCTCGAACCAGCGCAGGAAGCCCTGCAGCGAGCCGCCCTCAATCCCCTGGTATTGAAGCGCGCGCGCCAGAAGCTCGTCGATCGGATCGGAGGCCTCGCGGCCGAGCCGCTCCAGGAGACGCCGTCGGCCGCCCTGCGGGCCGAGCACCCGGGCGAAGAAGTCGAAGGGCGTATCGTAGTCCGCGCGCTTCAGCCAGTCGGCTAGAGTCGCGTAGGCCGCCGCGAAGGGAGGCTCGCCCGCGCGGTCGCGCAGGGCGCGCCACAGATGGCCGGGCCGCTTCCAGGCCAGGCTGAAGAGCTGGTCCTCGTCGAGGCCGATCAGAGGCGACTTGAGCAGGGCCGCGAGATTGAGATCGTCCTGCGGCAACAGGACGAAGCGCGCCATCGCCAGCAGGTCCTGGATGGCGAGTTCCTGGCCGAGGTTCAGCCGGTCGACGCCGGCGACCTCGACGCCCTCGCGCTTCAGCGCCCGCACGAGCGCGTTCACGAACTCGTTGCGGCGCCTCACGAGCACCATGAAGTGACCGGCATGCAGCGTCTCGCCGTCACGCGCGCGACGTTCCGTGCCGATCAGCTGCTTGGCGTGCGCGGCGATCAAACGTGCCAGCCGTTCGTGCGGCAGTCCTTGCGCCGCAGCGCTCCCCATGGCCTCGACGTCCGTGGTGTCGGCCTCGTCGTCGCTGCCGACGACCAGCGGCCACAGCTCGACCCGGCCCGGCTCGTTCTTGCGGCTCGCCAGATGCCGGACCGTGCCGGCTTCGCCGACTCCGCGCGCCGTGTCGGTCTCGCCGAACACCCAGTCGACGGCGTCGAGCACGGCGGGTGTCGAGCGGAACGAGACGTTGAGGCCGACCGGCACGAATATCCGGTCGGCGATGCGGCTGCGTTCGTTGAACCAGAGGCGCATCTCCTCGAGCTTGCGCGGATCGGCGCGCTGGAAGCCGAAGATCGACTGCTTGGTATCGCCGACTGCGAAGACCGTGCGGCTGCGCCCGACCGCGCCTTCGCCCACGAAGAACTCCTCGGTGAGACGGCGGATCACTTCCCACTGGTCGGGGTTGGTGTCCTGCGCCTCGTCGACCAGCACATGGTCGATGCCGCCGTCGAGCTTGAAGAGCACCCAGGCGGCGCTTTCCGCCGTTTCCAGCAGGCGGCGCGTCGCCACGATGAGATCGTCGTAGTCGAGCACGGCGCGGCGGCGCTTGGCGCGCGTGTAGCGGTCGGCGACGTCGAGGCCGAGCCGCAGCAGGGCCAGGGTCAGGTCGACCAGCGCCTGACCCCGCGCGCATTCGAGTCGCGCGGCCTCGGCCTGGAGGATATCGACGATGCCGGGCAGGCGCTTCTGCGCCGCCTTGGTCGCCAGCGTCTTGCGCATCTGCCCATTGTCGGTGAAGAACACGCCGCGATAGGCGGGGCTGAGATCGTCATGCCCGCCGTCCAGCCAGGCCGCGATCCTCTCGCCGTTCGGCGCGTCGGTCTTGCCACCTGTCTCGATCAGGGCCCGCGCCGCCTCGCGCAGCGCCGCTTCGTCGAGCGATGGCGCACCTTCGCAGTCCAGTTGCTGGCGCAGTCGCCGGCCCAGCCTGGCGAGACCGGCCTCGTCGACCACATGGGCGAGCAGCCAGGCCCGCTCGCTCAGCAGCCGCATCATCAGCTCGGCATACTCGGCGATCGAGATTTTCGCAGCGACGAGGGCGAGGGCGGTGGCGAGCGCCGGCGGCGCGGCGCTGTCCGCCAACGCTTCCATCTGCTCGTCCTGCACGCGACGCAGGATCGTCTGTGCCTCGGCCTCGTCGAGGATCTCGAAGCCCGGTGCGACGCCGGCCTCCAGGGGGAATCGCTTCAGCAGCGCCTGGCAGAAGGCGTGGATGGTCAGGACGTTGATGCCGCCCGGTGCATCGAGCACGCGCGCGAACAGGCGGCGCGCCACGACCCTCTGCGCCGGGTCGGGCGTTCGGTCGATCAGTTTTGCGATTCCGGCATCGAGTGTCGCCTCGTCGGCCAGGGCCCAGCGACCGAGCTGGTGGGCGAGGCGGTTGCGCATCTCGGCGGCCGCCGCCTTGGTGAAGGTGAGGCAAAGGATGCGCTCGGGCTTGACGCCTTCGAGCAGCAGGCGCGTCACGCGGTCGGTGAGGACCTTGGTCTTGCCGGTGCCGGCATTGGCCACGACCCAGGCCGAATGATCGGGCGTGGTGGCGCTGCGCTGCGCGTCGGTCGCGAGGGCGATGGCGTCGAGCACGTCGCTCATTCCTCGCCGCCTCCCGCCGTCGACCATTCCGCGACCCGCTCGAGATGGGCGTAGTCGTTGAAATAGGGACCATAGGCCGGCCACGGCAGCGCCGGGTAGGCGGTGCCGGGCTTCGCGAAATGATCGGCCATCTTCTCGACCAGCGCCATCATCTCGCTCACCAGCGTATCGCTGTCGGCGATCTCCGTGACCTTGCCGCCGTCGCCGAGGCCATTGGCCTGCCAGTAGGAAAGGCGCACCGTCTTGGCCTGGCCGTCGATCTTCTCGAACCCACCGCGTTCGGCCATCGCCGCCTCGAGCAGAAGCTGCGGGGCGAACAGCGCTTCCAGCTCGTCCTTGCTGGGTACCCGGCCGGTTTTGTAGTCGATGATTTCCCAGATGCCGCGTTCCAGCTCGTCGACACGATCGGCGCGCGCCTCTATGCGGAGGGGATGTGCTGCAGGGCCGACCGTCATGGCCGCCGGGCTCTCGCTGTCCAGCAGCCTGGTGCCGCCGGCGCGGCGCGCATTCTCGGCGTTGACGAACCACCGCGCGAGGCGCTTGAAGCGCGGCCACCAGAACGCGCGTTCGGCAGGCGCCGTCAGCAGTTTCGCAAGGTGCTTCTCGCCCAGCGTCTCGAACTCCCGCACCGCATCGGGTGGCAGCACGCCTGCGCGATGTGCTTTCAGGAATTCATCGAGGGCGTCGTGCAGGGCGTTGCCCCGATCGGCCGCGCCCAGTTCTTCCTCCAACGACTTGAGTGCCCTCAGATCGAGAATGCGGCGCGCGTACAGACCGTAGGGATCGCGCCGCCATTGCTCGACGCTTGAAACCGGCAGCTTCGTTGGCCGCGCTTCGACGGGCGGACGCGGTTCCGGGCGCGGCCACGGCGCATAGGTGTCCGGCCGGTCGATCGCCTCGGCCCAGGCGATGAAACTGTGGCGGCCGCGCTGGATGTATTCCGGCACCGGCGCCGAGCCGGGCTCATAGCCGAACAGCGCATCGAGGCGCGCCAGCCAGCGCGACGGCACGGTCGGCGCGCCACCCTCGCGCTCGGCACGGGTCAGCAACACGCGCTCGGCGCCGAGCGCCGCCACGAAGTCGTGCGCCGACAGGCCGATGCGCCGCTCGGGCTGTTGCAGGCCAAGTTCGGCGCGCATGGGACGGTTGATCCACGGGCCGGTCTCGACGGCGGGTGGCCAGGTTCCCTCATTGAGGCCGCCCAGCACCAGCAGGTCGGCGCGCTGCAGGCGGGCTTCGAGCGGCCCCCAGATCGACAGGCGCGGGTGCCGCCCGAAAGCCGGGCGGATCGTCTCCGGTTCCAGCAGGGCCGCGAACAGGCCGGGCCATTCGCCGGGTGCGATGGCGGGACGGTTGGCCCAGGCCGTGCGCAGG